>JAYEFX010000017.1:0-17483 GCA_034658775.1 Campylobacterota bacterium | reverse complement strand
CATGAGCAAAATCATCTAACTCTATCCCATAAAATTGAGTAAGTTTTATCTCGCTAAATGCAAAACTTCGCTGAGTTGATAAATCATCGATAGCCTTTAGTATCTTCATCTCTAACCGTCTAAGCTCTTTATATGCGATAATCAAAAAGTTACCACTACCACAAGCAGGGTCAAATATTTTTAGATTTGCTATTTGGTTGATTAGTTCTTGGAGTTTTTTCTTACTTGTTTTAACTTTGTCAAACTCTTCATTTAGCTCATCTAAAAAGAGTGGTTGCATAACTTTCATGATATTTGGTACAGATGTATAGTGCATACCCATATCACCACGATGTTCAGGTGTTACAACTGCTTGTATCATAGAACCAAATATATCAGGGTTTATCTCTGACCAGTCTAATCCACCAATATCTATGAGTATATTTCTTGATTTTGTAGTGAACTTTGGTAATGGTTGTTTAGTCCTAAAGAGTCCACCATTTACATATGGAAAAGATTTAAGATACTCAAGTAAGTTAGCTTCTCTATCTTTGTCATCTGTGTTAAACACATCAAACAATCTTTCAAGATAACTATCTAAGTCGCTTCCATCAACTTGTGTATGGTTTGAGATAGAGTTTGTAAATACATTATCATCAAAGATATTTGAGTCTTCTGCAAAATAACAAAACAAAAGTCTTGTTAAAAATACATTGAGTGCATGTACCTCTTCGTGTGTTTGAGTAGGATTGTTTTTGAGTATCTCATCATAAAGTTTCGCTAACTGATTTGAAGCTTTAACATCTGCTGGATTTTCATCTACATGAGTTGACTTCTCCATTCCAGCCATTGGCAAAAAGAAATCATAATGCTTCACTAAATCTATAAGCATAATATCTAATGTATCAGTAGTTTTTGTGTCGTATGCAAGGAGTGTTTCATAATCAGTAACGATGATAAATCTAGGCTTTTGTTTCTGTGAAGCAGTATCAGATCTCAGAGTATCAATAACTCCATGCAATCCACTTGTAACCTCTTTAAAAAATAGCTTTTTTCTTTGAGTAAATTCACCCTTACTTTCAAGCTGATTTAAATCACCCTTTTGAAGTCTAGTGATAGTAGCCTTTGGCTCTCCATATGCTAAAAGAAATTCAAATATAAAGTTGTCTTGTGAAAAGTTTGATAGTAGTTTTTTTATATTATTTTCTATTTGAGTTATTGTCATTTATTGTTTTCCTATATTAAATATTATTATATCCAATAATATTTAAAAACCCTAACTTACTTATTATAAAATTTTCGTTCATACCGCTGAAGCATTGTAATATTACCAATCAATCCACCTTGATGAATATACACAAGGGGAATATCTTGCTTCATTAAATTCGATTGAAGTAGGGTTTGCCACCCTACAGGATCATACAACAGATCAAATTCTATTTTTGTTTGTTGTTTTAATTGCTTCCACATCTCGAGGTTTTCTTTATACAGTTTTCCAAAATGGAATTTTTTATGCGTGGGTAAAATGATAGGATGATGAGCATTTTCCAAAGCATTAAATTGCTGTTCTAGATATTTTTTATCCCCTACACAGGGACATGTAAACACATTAAAACAAGAGTACTTTTGCAAGTACAAAGCTGTCGTTCCTGTGCCTGATGGTAAAAAAATATTTACCTCTTTATACCTATTATTTTTTGCCCACAATGTTATCTCATTGGCCAATAATTCAATACCGTATTGTGCTTCTTTGATCGCTCCACCCTCATCAATAAAAAGAGTATCTTGATCAAATACTTTAGGAATATCCTCTTTTAGGATATTCATTCCATTTTCTAAAGCATATGCATAGTTACCACTAGGGTTTTGTTCTAACCAAGAGGGAACATGATCAACATAATAATCAAACTTCCAACCTTTTAGTCTAGCCAATACAGATAAGGAATACATCGCATTGGATTGATTGGAACCATGGGAAACTATTTTTTGTATATTGTGAAATTCTTTCTCAAAAAAATAGTGAAACTTACGTGCTTTGTTACCCGAAAAGTCAGGATGCAACAAATCATCACGTTTGATAAAAAAAGAATGATTTTGAAAAGTTACCTCTTGGGTGGGGGAATGGTGCAGTTTCATACTGCACCATTATAGTCTATGTTGTATTAATATTGTGTTCTTAAGCTGCTATTCCCAAAGAGGAACGCCGTGTTTTTTGAGATACATACAATACAAAGTACAATCCCAATCCAATAACGTACGATACATATTCATGCGGTAGATTCAACCACTCTTGCATAATATTTGGAACCAACATCATAGGAACAATTAAGAAGAATCCCAAACGCTCCAGTATATTGGTTCTAATAAGCATGTACTGTTGGGTTGCCGAAGAAAATGCAAACATACCAATAACCGCCATACCAAAGATCAATGCAATCTCTGCAGGGTTGGTAATCCACTGCCAAAGCGCTGGATTATCTGGATCAGCTGCATCAACTCCACCAATAAGCAAGAGCTTATTGTTGAAGAAGAACGCAAAGGGTAAAATTGCGGTTCGAATATCGTAGGCAAAACCTTGAACACCTGTTTTAATTGGGTCGGACTTGGCGATTCCAGCTGCGGCATACGCCGCAATCCCAACAGGCGGCGTGTCATCCGCCAAGATACCAAAATAAAACACAAACAGATGCGCTGCAATAGTAGGAATTAAAAATCCATTATCAAACGCAAGTGAGATAATAATTGGAGCTGTTAATGAAGCCATAATAATATAGTTCGCCGTAGTAGGCAACCCCATACCAAGAATTAAAGAGATAATACCCGTTAAAGCTAAAATAGCAATAATGTATCCACCCGATAACTCCTCAATCACTTCAATAAGGACTTGACCAATACCTGTTAGTGTAACTGAACCAACAACCATACCAGCCACACCAGTAGCAACAGCAATTGGAACCATATTTTTAGCTCCATTTACCATACCAATGGCAATATCTTCAAATCCTTCTAACCAGATTTTTCGTGTGATTTTCTCTTTATTTAAAAATGCTGTCATTGGTTTTTGAATCACCATAATCAGCATCATAAATTGAATAGCACTCAATGCAGCACTTTGTGCAGATTCTCGTAAAATAATCAAGGTATAAATCAAGAAGAAAATAGGAATAATATAATGAATACCTTTCTTAAAGATATCCCATACACGAGCAAGTTTACTTGGATCTTCCCCTTCTAGTCCCAGTTTTAATGATTCTAAATGAACAATGTAAAACAATGCAAAATACGAAACAAAAGCAGGGATAAATGCTGCCATGACAACATCCGTATACGCCAATCCTAAGAACTCCGCGATAATAAACGCTGCTGCTCCCATAATTGGAGGCATCAATTGACCATTGGTTGAAGCGGCAACTTCAACAGCCGCTGCTTTATGCGCAGGAAATCCAAGTCGTTTCATCAATGGAATGGTAAATGTACCCGTCGTTACAGTATTTGCAATCGATGATCCAGAAATAATACCCGTCAAACCTGAAGCAGCAACCGATGCTTTTGCAGGACCTCCTCGATATTTACCAAGAGCCGCGTATGCCATATTGATGAAATAATCACCCGCACCCGCACGTTCAAGCAAGGCACCAAACAGTACAAATAAAAATACAAACCCAGCAGAGACACCTAAAGGAACACCAAATATCCCTTCGGTGGTTAAGTACATTTGTCCTGCAAGTTTTGTAATACTCGCACCCTTATGCGCAATTAGGTCAGGCATGTATTGACCAAAGTAATCGTAGATTAAAAATACGATTGCAATGATGGACAACGCCATCCCTAAAGCTCGTCGAGCCGCTTCAAGAAGTACAATTACAGTGATTACTGAGACAACAACATCTCGAGTAAGATAATCACCAGGTCGCATCGATAATCCAGCATAATCATAATACACATACAATGCCCCAATAGCACCTACAATTGCAAATGCAAATGCATGCCAAGGTATTTTATACTTTAAAATATAGTTCTTGTACATTGGGAACATCATAAAACAAAGCACCAGTGCAAAAGCTAAATGCACGGATCGTACAAATGCTCCATTTGTTGGCACTACAGCAACATACAGTTGATATGCAGACCATAAAAATGCCACAATACCAATAAGCCAAAATTCCCATTGATCTTTTTCAAATGACCTCTGACCTTCGAGGTCAGCAATCAGTTTTTCTTCCTCTTCATGCTGCTCTTCAGATCCAGGGATATTTTGCCTGTTCTGTTCTAAATCATCTAAGATTTTTTCATCTTCTTTAGTCAAACCGACTTTATGATCCATGATTACTCCTTTTTCTCTTCATAATTGTGCGAGATTTAAAAAAATAATATAAACATAACTTTTTTAAATCTCGTCGAAAAAAAAAGCTAAAGAGAAAAACTCTTTAGCTTTTTAGATTAAGATTCTGGTCTTATAAAAGTCCAGCTTCTTTAAATGCTTTTTTAGCACCCTCATGTTGAGGAACAGATAAACCATCAAGTAATGATTTTTTTGTAATTGTTTTATATGCTGGGTGAAGTTTTTTAAATGCTTCAAAGTTATCTAAGATAGCTTTTGTTACAACATACACTGCTTTATCATCAAGTGCCGTACTTGAAACCAATACTGCTTTTACACCAATACTTGGAACATCTTTCGTTACACCTTTATAAAAAGTACCAGAAATTGCACCTTTTGCATAGTATGGGTATTTTTCAACCAATTTATCAATAGCTGGTCCTTCGATTGGAACAATATTAATATCTAAAGAGTTTGATGCATCTTTGATGTTTGCCGTTGGATGTCCAAATACACCAAAGTAACCATCAATTTTCTTATCTTTAAGCATGTTAGGACCTTCAGTAGACTTCAATTCACTTTGAAGTGCTAAAGAACTACCTTTTACACCAAATGCATCCATAACAATTTCAGTCGTCATTCTAGTTCCTGAACCTGGTACATCAATATTAATTTTCTTACCAGCCATATCTGTCATAGAATTAATTCCAGAACCTTTTCGTGTAACAAATGCAAGAAGCTCAGGATAAATAGCAATAACTGATCTTAAGTTCTTTTGTGCTTTTCCTTCAAATTTCCCTTGACCGTTGTATGCTTGATATGCAGTATCACTTTGAGAGATACCAAAATCAAGTTCACCAGCTTTGATTGTGTTTACATTATAAACTGATCCACCAGTAGATTCAACAGAACATCTGATTCCAGTTTGTTTTTTTAACTTGTTTACCATTCTACAAACAGCTCCACCAGTTGGGTAATACGTTCCTGTAACCCCACCTGTACCGATTGTGATAAACTGAGCACCTAACATTGGTACACTCATAGCTCCTGCTAACGCTAAACTTACTACTGTTTTTTTCATATATTTCTCCTAAAATTTGATTTAGATCAATTATAATAAGATAAATATTAAACGAAAATAAAATTGTTTCTTATGTCATCTATATGTAAGGAAGAAGTTTCTCAATTGCCAACCCCATGGCACAAGACTCATATCCACGTACTTCTTGGATATATTCTTTGGCAAAACCTTCTACCATAATAGCACCTGCTTTGCCAAAACATTGCCCTGAATTAATATACTTATTCACTTTTATGTCATCAAATTGTTTAAAAGTATACACGGTGCTTGAAATATCTACAAATTCAAGTTGATTGCTTTTAAAAATCATGCACGTAATAATTTTTACCTCATTGCCACTTTGCAATTCCAACATACGACGTGCATCTTTTTCATCTTTAGCTTTTCGTAAGAGTTGATTATTGGCCGTTACTACTGTATCGGCTACTAAAAGTGGAATATCGCAACCGTATAAAGCTAAGCACTCTTGATATTTGCCCAACGTTGCTTCATACACAAAAGATTTTGGATTGTCTGTGGTAATTGAATCTTCATCAAAATTGCCACCATCTTGAATAAATTCTATTTCATGAGCCTTTAATATTGAAGCTCGTGTGATGGAGTTTGATCCTAAACGTATCAATTTAGAATCCTCTTAATGTAATACCTAAATACAGTGCCACAATACCTAAAACAATATTTAAAGGGATCATCCACAAAGAAAGTGGTGCAAGCTGTGCTTTTGCAGCTGCAAAATCCCCTGAATCAAAAGAGATTTGAGCTTTATTTCGTTTTACATAGATGATGATAAACACAACGGTCATCAGCGACCAGATCACCTCTTTGATAATAATTACATTGTACAATGGTGTACCTTTGAATTCTAAACCAAATATCATAATAACCGCTGTAACCAATAAAACAGCAATGGCGGGTCTAACCATGTTAAAAAATCGTTGTAAAAACTCCAAAGTTCGACCCAATTTAATTGTAGGGTCTTCAACTTTTGCCATGGAGTAATGCACTGCAAATCGAATAGCAATCATCCCCCCTACCCAGATAACAGCAGATATCACATGCAAAAATACTATCAAGGCAGGGAATTGAGAAAATAAGGAGATGCAAAGTTCTTTCACGATAGTTGCTCTTTTGCAAAATTCATTGCTACATCTTTAGCCTCATTGATTTTAGAGATATCTTTTCCACCTGCTTGGGCAAAATCAGGACGACCTCCTCCACCTCCATTTACAATTGGTGCAACATTTTTAATCCAATCTCCAGCTTTGATTGATGCATCTTTGACACCTGAGACCATCATCACTTTGTCCCCTTTAACTTGCAATAAAAATACAGCTACTTTATCGTTTGCATTTTTCAAATCATCAGTTATTTTTTTAATATCACCATTGCTAACTACATCAACCACCACTTTTACATCACCAATCATGGTTTCATTTAAAGGTGTTGACCCACTCTCTTGCACTTCAATAAGTTCTGTTTTTAATGTTTTAATTTGCTCTTTGAGCTTAGTAATTCCCAGAAGAATGTCTTTATTTTTAACTTCAACTTGTGCATTGGAAACCTGATCCATAAATGATTGAGCATATTTTATTGCAGATAATCCACATACTGCTTCAATTCTTCGTACTCCTGCACTCACACCGCTCTCTTTTGTGATGTAAAAACTTCCAATACTACTTGAGTCTTTTACATGTGTTCCCCCACAAAATTCAACACTTACATCACCAAAACTTACTACACGAACTACATCTCCATATTTTTCACCAAACATTGCAATGGCACCACTTTTCTTTGCTTGCTCAATTGGAAGCTCTTGAACATCTCCAGCAATTCCATGAGCAATCATGGAGTTAACCAAATCTTGAACCTCATCAATTTGTTCTTGAGTCATCGCTTTGGGTGCTGTAAAATCAAATCGTAATCTGTTTCCATCATTAAGTGATCCCGCTTGCGATACCATATCGCCCAGTACCATTTTTAATGCACTTTGAAGAAAGTGCGTTGCAGAGTGATGTTTTGCTACCTCTTCTCTATCAACCACTACTGCTTCAACTTTTTCACCTACGCTTAAGCACGTTCCAACAACCTCAACCAATGAAAAATTCATACCGTAAAATTTCTTTGTATTTGAGATGATTGCAATATGCGCTCCATCTTCTAAGGCACCTACATCTCCTACTTGTCCACCTGCTTGGGCATAAAATGGCGTTTGATCAAGCATCACCCAACCTGTACTTTTTGACTCAAGTGCTTGTACCTCATTGTAGTTTTCATCTAAAAGAGCTACGATTGTTGATTTTGATTGAGTATGGTCGTATCCAATAAATTCATTGGCACCAACACGTTCTAAAATTTGTTTAAAATCACCCTCTTTAGATGCATCCACATTAAATTTTTGTGATGCTTTTGCTTGTGCTCTTTGATTATTCATCAGTTCATCAAACATATCACTGTCCACTTCCAAGCCTTTTTCCCGTAGCATGTCCTGCGTTAAATCTAAAGGGAAGCCAAAGGTATCGTAAAGTTTAAAGGCAATTTGTCCAGAAAACTTACCTTTAGTATTGGGCAACTCTTCATTAAACAGATTCATCCCTTTTTCAATGGTTTTGAAAAAACGTTGCTCTTCAAGTGTAATTTGCTCTTTGATGTATTCTTTTTGCTCTTCAAGCTCACTGTAGTGGCCGTCCATGGTTTGAAGTAAAGTATCTACAAGTTGCGCCATATAGGCATCTCTCATCCCTAAAAGATATCCATGACGTACAGCACGTCGTAAAATTCGTCTTAGTACATATTCACGACCCTCAGCTCCAAAACGGATCCCTTGAGAAAGCATAAAACTCACCGCTCGAATATGATCCGCAATAACTCGATAATGCCCAATAGTACTTTGAGTTATCTCTTGATTGCACACCGTTTGCATCTTTTGAATTAAGGGTTTAAATTGTGAAGAATCAAAATTATTTAAAACACCCTCTTTAATTGCGATTACTCGCTCCAGTCCCATACCTGTATCAATAGAAGGTTTTGGCAAGGGGTTAAGCGTACCACTTTTGTCTTTTTCATACTGCATAAAAACCAAATTCCAAATCTCTAAGAATCGATCTCCCTCACCCCCAAGATAGTCTTCATCACTACTAAAGTGTTCAGCTCCTTGATCGTAAAAAATTTCACTGCACGGTCCACAAGCACCCGTATCTCCCATTGACCAAAAGTTATCTTTTTCTCCAAAACGTTTAATTCGACTAGGATCAATAATCTTTGCCCAAATATCAAACGCTTCATCATCAGTATCGTATACAGTTACCCAAAGTTTATCTTTAGGTAAATTTAAATTCACCGTGATAAATTCCCAGGCATGAGCAATAGCATCTTCTTTAAAGTAATCACCAAATGAAAAATTTCCCAACATTTCAAATAAAGTATGATGTCGTGCGGTATAGCCAACATTTTCAAGGTCATTATGTTTTCCACCGGCACGAATACACAATTGGCATGAAGTTGCACGAGGAATTGCTGGTATAGGGATGGATCCAGTAAATATGTCTTTAAATTGTACCATACCTGCATTGGTAAACAAAAGTGTTGCATCATCGGGCACTAAAGGCATGCTGCTAATAACTTCATGGTTTTTATTTTCAAAAAAATCTAAAAAATCTTGTCGTATGTTCATTGTATTTATTCCAGTATTATTTAATTGGCTGAATTTTATCCAATATCAAATTAAAAAATAAGTAAGTAAACCTAAAAATATTTTAAAGATAAAAATAGTAGAATGTGTGTACATTAAAAATTAAGGAAAAAAATATGGGAAAATACGTAGAATTAACAAACGAAAATTTTGAAGCAACAACAAATGAAGGTGTATCTTTAGTAGACTTTTGGGCACCTTGGTGTGGTCCTTGTAGAATGATTGCTCCAGTAATTGAAGAATTAGCAGAAGAGTTTGATGGAAAAGCAAATATCTGTAAAGTAAATACTGATGAGCAACAAGATCTTGCAGTAAAATTTGGAGTACGATCAATTCCAACTATCATTTTCATGAAAGATGGTGAAAAAGTTGATGAGATGATTGGTGCTGCATCTAAAGCTCAATTTGCTGATAAATTAAACTCTTTAATTTAATTCACAACCTATTCTTAAAAACGTTGGCTTTGGTTAAGTGCCAAAGTCAAACGTCATTTTATTTTCTTAAATAAAATTTACTTTTTACACTAATTATTCACTTAAACTGTTCCACAAGAAAAAAACTGTATCATACCACCTCAAAAATTTAAATATATAATGAATATTAACCATTATACACAAAGGAAATTTTGATGCTTGATTTAGCTATTATTGGTGGGGGACCAGCAGGTCTAACTGCAGGATTGTATGCGACTCGTGGTGGTCTTAAAGATGTAACGATGTTTGAGATGGGGATGCCTGGTGGGCAAATCACTCAAAGTAGTGAGATTGAAAACTATCCTGGTCAAGTTGAAGTGGTTACAGGGATGGATCTTATGATGGATTGGCCTAAACAATGTCAACAGTTTGGTCTAAAACATGAGATGAATCAAATCACACAAATCACTAAAAAAGACAATATCTTTACTGTATCACTTATTGATGGAACTTCTCAAGAAGCAAAATCAGTATTGATTGCAACGGGATCTGTTCCTAAACGAGCAGGAATCAAAGGGGAAGATACCTACTTTGGAAAAGGTGTGAGTACTTGTGCTACATGTGATGGTTTCTTTTATAAAAATAAAGAAGTAGCTGTTTTAGGTGGTGGTGATACGGCTATTGAAGAAGCGGTATATTTAGCAAAAATATGTTCTAAAGTATACGTTGTTCATCGACGTGATGAATTTAGAGCTGCACCAAATACTATTGAACACATGAATAAATGCGACAACATTGAGTTGGTTTTAAACTCAACCGTAGAAGAGATTTTAGGTGATGCTTCGGGTGTCACTGGTTTAACAGTAAAAGATAAAAACTCTGGCGATGAACGACAGCTTGATGTTCCAGGTGTATTTGTCTTTGTTGGACGAGATGTACTTAATGAAACATTAAAACAAGACGATGGTAGCTTTTTATGTGCAACCAATGATTGGGGTGAAGTGATCGTTGACCTATCGATGAAAACTGATGTACCTGGACTGTTTGCTGCAGGTGATATTCGAATTGAAGCACCAAAACAAGTTGTATGTGCTGCAGGTGATGGAGCAACAGCTGCTCTTCAAGCAATCAGCTACGTTGATAGCTTATAAGGATTAAACAGATGTTAAAAGTTGGAATTTTAGGAAGTACAGGACGTGTTGGTTCATTGCTCATTGATGATCTGCAAGATGATGCACAAACTGCAATTGGGGCGGTTCATGTATTTGATGAGCTTAAGAAGCAACTTCCAAAAGATGCCGTTGTAACGAATGATATGGCAACTCTTTTAGACAATTGCGATGTGGCTATTGACTTTTCAGCTCCTGTGGCAACTGAAATTCTTCTTGAACAAACCATTAAAAACGGAACCAAACCATTGGTTATTGCGACCACTGGTTTTTCTAAACATCAACAAAATCTTCTTCTTGAAGCGAGTAAAAAAGTTCCCATTTTATACGCAACAAACATGAGCTTAGGAGTAGCCGTACTAAATAAACTCGTAGCCCTTGCATCTAAAACATTGGCTGAATTTGATTGTGAAATTGTGGAACAACACCATCGACATAAAGTTGATTCTCCAAGCGGTACAGCATTGACCCTAGCTGAACACGCAGCTCGTGCACGTGATTTGGATCTTGATGATGTGCGAATCTCTGGACGTGATGGAATCATTGGTGCTCGAAGTAAAGATGAAATTGCAGTAATGAGTTTACGAGGTGGTGATATTGTTGGACGACATACCGCAGGGTTTTACAATGATGGAGAATTTATCGAACTTAACCACACCGCAACTGCACGAAATACTTTTAGTCGAGGTGCGATTAAAGCAGCCAAATGGTTGGTTAATCAAAAACCTGGTTTATATTCAATCAACGATTGTTTAGGATTGTAATATGTGTGCAATTGTTGGAATCTATGGAAACGATAACGCTGCAAGAATAGCCAGTGCAGCACTGTTTGCAATGCAGCATCGAGGACATGAAGCTACAGGAATAAGTTCAGGTGGTTTTGCCGATAAAAAAATTCACACCATAAAAGATCGTGGTTATGTGCGTGATGTTTTTAATTACAAAGCCTTTGAGGTACTTCAAGGCGATATGGCCATAGGTCACAACAGGTACTCAACAGCAGGAAGTGATTCAGTTCTGGATGCTCAACCCATACATGCACGATACAAATTGGGTGAGATCTCAATCGTACACAATGGAAACTTAATCAACAAACAAGAGGTTCGAAAAAATTTAATCTCTGATGGAGCTATTTTTCAAACCGACATGGATACTGAAAACCTTATTCATCTTATTGCACGATCAAAAAAAGAGCGTTTACGAGAAAGAATTACAGATGCCCTTCAAAATGTTGTAGGTGCATACAATTTTATCATTCAAAGTCGATCTAAACTTTTTGTTATTCGTGATAAACATGGAATTCGACCTTTAAGTATTGGAAGGCTTAGTACAGGTGGATGGATAATTGCCAGTGAAACCTGTGCTTTTGATCTGGTTGATGCTGAATTTATACGTGATGTTAAACCAGGAGAGATGCTTATTTTTGCTCAAGGTCATGATGAACCCGAATCAATTCAGTTGTATGAAAATGCTCAATTTCGACCTTGTGCTTTTGAATACATCTATTTTGCACGTCCTGATTCTGTTATCGATGGGAAGTCGGTATACAAAACACGAGAAAATATGGGTAGAGAGTTAGCACGTAATGATAAAAGTTTAAACATCCAAGCTGATATGGTTATTCCTGTTCCAGATTCTGGAGTACCTGCTGCTTTAGGTTATGCCAAACAAAGTGGAATCCCCTTTGAGCTTGGAATCATACGAAATCATTATGTAGGTCGAACCTTTATTGAACCAACCCAAGAGATGCGAAACCTAAAAGTCAAAATGAAACTTAATCCCATGAAATCATTAATACAAGGAAAATCTTTGATTGTGATTGATGACTCAGTAGTTCGAGGGACTACCTCTAAAAGAATTGTACGAATGCTTAAAGAAGCAGGAGCAGCAGAAGTTCATTTTAGAGTTGCCTCACCCATGATTCAACACCCTTGTTTTTACGGAATTGACACCCCTACAAAAGAGGAGCTGATCAATGCAACCATGAGCAAGGATGAAGTATGTGCATACATGGGTGCAGATTCATTGGAATACCTAAGTATTGATGAACTTAAAAATGCTCTTGGAAATGAAACCAATTATTCCATGGTAAGTTTTGATGGCGATTATTTCGTCGTTTAATTAAGGAAATTGTTTACGTGAAACCCCTTCATACCATTGGTCGATATTTTAAAAATAAGTTTGGTGAAAAAGTTTATAAAGTACCTGTTAGCATCTCTGGATTTACCTGTCCAAATATTGATGGTACTGTTGCCAAGGGAGGATGTACTTTTTGTGAAAATGAATCGTTCTCTCCTAATCTAACGGATAAATCAAAATTTAAACTCAACTCTAGAAGTACAACAAATCCCTATTTGGAAACGCAACTTCAGCAAATGAAGATTCAGTTTGATACTACTTCGCAAATATTGCGCAATAAATTTGGAGCCAATAAATTTATTGTCTATTTTCAATCTTTTACCAACACTTATGCACCTCTTGATACCTTGAAACATCTGTATGAAGAGGCTCTATGTTTTGATAATGTTGTGGGTTTAAGTATAGGAACACGTACGGACTGCATCACTGAAGAGATTTTGGATTATTTAGTTGAGATATCACATCGACCTATTCCCAATCACCATCTTAATTACGAAGTATGGGTTGAGTACGGGATACAATCTTTTTACGATGAAACCTTAAGCAAAATCAATCGAGGGCATGATGCACAAAATATGGTAGATTGGATTAAAATTACCAAAGACAAAGGTTTATTGGTTTGCGGGCATCTTATTTATGGACTCCCCGATGAAACTCAAGCCATGATGCTTCAAAGCCATCAAAAGACCATCGATATGGGAGTAGATTCAGTTAAATATCATCCTTTATACGTGGTTAAGAATACCCTACTTACTAAAACTTTTTTAGATGGTAAATTCACCCCTATTAGTGAAGAACTATACATCGATACTGTTGTCAAATCAATATTGCAATTGCCCCAAAATATCTCAATCCAGCGTATCACTGCGGGGATTGATGATCCCTCTTTACTCTCACCCAATTGGTGCAGAGACAAACATCAACAGATGTTTAACCTCAAAGAGCAACTAAAACTTCACAATTTGTGTTACTAAACTCTTAATTTACACATTCTACTTCCAAATTGACCTTGGTCATTAAATTTTAAGAATAAAAAATATATAATATATAGATTTTATTTCAAAATAAGGAACAAGAATGTCTAACGATACAAACAGACGAGATTTTCTAGGAATGTCATTTGCAGCAGTAGCCGCAGTGGGTGGTGCAGCTTCATTAATTGGTATGAAGCAAGCATGGGATCCACTTCCAAGCGTACTAGCAGCAGGATCTACAATAGTAGATCTTAAAGATGCACTTCCAGGAAAACCAAGTACAGTTACTTGGAGAGGTAAACCTATATTTATCTTAAAGAAAACAGCTGATATGCCACATGATGGTAGAGATCTAGTTGTAGGAGAGGATCACTTTACATTAGCAATTGGTCTTTGTACACACTTAGGTTGTATTCCAGCTTGGAAAAAAACAGTATGGAAATGTGCATGTCACGGTGGAGAATTTGATGCAAGTGGACGTCACACATTTGGACCTCCACCACGACCATTAGATATACCACCATTTACAGTGGCTGGTACAGTTGTAACTTTGGGTGGAGCTAAAGGCCCAGAGTATGAAAAAATGATTAAAGCGTAAGGGGAGAATCATGGCAAAAATTAATGAAAGTCTCTTCAGTGCTGAAGGTATGGAAAAAAGATTAAATATTAAAAAATTCAATCAAGTTATGATGACTGAATATTGGATTCCAAAAGATATTAACTTTTTATGGGCAATGGGTGTTATCCTTGCAACTACATTTATGATCTTAATCGTAAGTGGAATATTTTTAATGATGTACTACAAGCCAGATACTGCATTGGCATTTGATAGTGTAAACTACACTATTATGCAAGAAGTTGGTTTTGGTTGGTTGTTTAGACATATGCATGGTGTTGCGGCATCTGTTGTATTCTTAGTCATTTACATTCACATGTTTACAGGTCTTTACTACGGATCGTACAAAAAAGGTAGAGAGATGATTTGGATCTCTGGTATGCTTTTATTTGTAACTTTTTCTGCAGCTGGATTTTCTGGATACATGCTTCCATGGGGACAAATGTCTTACTGGGCAGCAGCGGTTATTACAAACCTATTTGCTGGTGGATCACTTGATGCACAATTCTTAGTTGAATGGATTCGTGGTGGATACGCTGTTGGTGATGCTACATTAACACGATTCTTTATGCTGCATGTATTTTTATTACCAATTGTTATTCTTGGTATTATTGTACTTCACTTTTACACATTAAGAATTCCGCACGTTAACAATCAAGAATCTGATGATATCGATTTTGATGCTGAAGCTGAAAAATATTTAGCTGGAAATAAAAAGGAATCTAAAGTTATCCCTTTCTGGCCTGTATTCCTATCGAAGGATTTTGCAGTTCTTGGGGCATTTTTAATCTTCTATTTCTATTTGGTGTTTTTCCACTTTAACTTTGCAATGGATCCAGTTAACTTTGATCCTGCAAACCCAATGGTAACACCTGCTCATATTTATCCTGAGTGGTATTTCTTGTGGTCGTATGAAGTTCTAAGAGGTTTCTTCTTTGATATAGCTGGAATGTCAGCGATGGATATTGGTCTTATTGCATTTGCATTTGCTCAAGTTATCTTTGTAATTTTACCTTTCTTGGATAGAGATCCAGATATTTTACCTGCATTTAAACGACCTAGATTTAACATCTGGTTCTGGATTTTAATGCTTGACTTGGTTGTACTTTCTGTATACGGTAAATTACCTCCAACAGGATTGAATGCATGGATTGGATTCTTTTCAACAATTATATTCTTAGTATTATTTGCGGTATTCCCATTTATTACCAAAGCAGATGCTAAAGCAAGGGGTGCACTATGAGAGAATTTAAAATATTAGGTGTTTTAGTATTTTTTACAGCACTATTGTATATCGGTATTGAGCCATTTGCTCATTCACAAATGCACAAACATGTTGATGCGCCAGATTACTCTTTTAAAGATGCAGATGGTTTAGCTGGTGTTACAGGTGATGCCCAAGCGGGTGCGGCACACGTACAAGCAAACTGTATTGCATGTCACTCAATCACTGGAGCAGGTTTTGCTCCAATGATGGATGATGCAACAAATGCAGCTTCTTACGGTGTTGTTCCACCAGATTTAACTTCTGCGGGACTTATTTACAATGCTGACTTTTTAGCTGCGTACATTAAAAACCCTGCAAAAGCTGGTAAAACTGCCCATAAATTTGAAGACGGTGCAGCGCACCCAATGCCTTCTTATGACTGGATGCAACCTCAAGAGATTGCAGACATGGTAGCTTACTTAGTTTCTATTGCTCCAAAAACAATGACAAATAAAGAGGTATTTAACGATGCTTGTAACCGATGTCATGCAATGAAATACGATGGAATGAAAATTATCTCTGATGGACCAAATGGTGTATACAAAGAGGGTGTTAAAGCACGTTCTGATGTATCTAAATACATGGGTACAACCCCACCAGATTTATCTCAATACACAAAAAGTAGATCAGATAAGTATTTACATGAACTTATCAACGATCCACAAAAACACCTTGAGGGTACAGCAATGCCAAGAGTTGGTTTAACTCAAGCTGCTGAAGATCAAGTTGTATTGTACATGGAAGAGATTGGTGAAGTTAAGAAGCAAGAGCGATTAGATTTAGCTCCTAAATTCTTAGCGTACTTATTAATCTTTGCAATTTTTGGATTCCTATGGAAAGCAAAAATCTGGAGAGAAGTTCACTAAGACATACTAAAGCCTTCGGGTTTTAGTGCAAATGATATCTTACTTATAAAGCTGTCATTAAAAAAGGTAGAGTTACAAAACTCTACCTTTTTTTATATCTGTACACTAATATTTATAATAATATTTTTGCACAAATACCCAAAACAGCCGTTTCACTTTTTAATACAGTTTGAGTATCAAATCCAATTGTATTTTTTTCATTAAACTGTTTTCGTTCCTCTTCACAAAAACCACCCTCAGGACCAATAACTATAGTTTGAAGATTCATTTTTGAAAACGATTCATATCTGTTTTGTGAGAAGTCAATAAAAAAGCTCTCAGGATACTCATGTTTAAATTGTTCTAGGGACTCAACACTGTTCAATTTTAACAAAGATGAACGTCCACACTGTTGAGATGAATTAATCAAAATTTTTTCCAATCGATCAAAATTAGGTTTAAAACTTTGTTGTGAGTATTCACAATAAATAAATGTAATTTTATCCACACCCATTTCATTTAAAGAGGTCAGTGTTTTTTCCACCGTCTTGGGGTCAACAACACACCAACCTATATGCAGTGAGTGTGAATGCACAATACGTTTATCTTCATGCAAAATTAATTGCAATAAAATTTTACGTCGATCAATACTGTGTATTTTATAGTGATATAAATTTGCATCGCTTAAATTTCTAAAATATACAGTATGACCTATATCTTTTCTACGTACTTTCACAATATATTTATACAGTTCATTTTCAATAATTAATTGATCTTTTCCTGATTCTTTGTGAAAAATGTATTGCATTAAAATAACTTAGAGATGATATACACACTAAGTAAAGCTGTAAATTCTGCGATGTAGATCTTTCGTGCAAACAATTTAAATGCATATTGACCTTCTATATCTTCAGAAGTGATCACACGCATCTTTTTGTATCGCTTAATCTCCAATACCATTACTAAAATTGAGCATACAATCATCAAAATC
>JAYEFX010000016.1:0-3831 GCA_034658775.1 Campylobacterota bacterium | reverse complement strand
TTATCTGAATTACAACACATATTGAAGTTATAACATTAAATAAATAATTTTTACTAAAATATGACATATTGCAATGAATTAAGGGGAAAAGCTTGGTTTTAAGCCTGCCGTAGGCTTCATATAACGCTTGAAGTGAGATACAAGTAACCCTTAGTAAAAGTTCAAATCTTTTAAAAATAACTTTTCTGATTTAAAACTTGAACTAGTTACAAGCCGATGGGTTACTTGTTAGTTCCTCTGATTTGTTGTACTTATATTTCCAATATATTTATTCTCTCTTCTGTAATAAACTATTATTATAAATAATTGGTTTTTTATGAATTCTTATAAACTCACTAATTACTTCATCAGAGTCTTTATCTGTTGATTTTGTAATATTTCTAGCTAAAGACTTTAAGCTCTTGCTTTGTATTTCAGATATAGATAAATCAACTATTTGCATATCATCTACAAACCAACCTCTAAAACCATTAAACATTTCATCATTTGTCTTAAAATTAAATTTTAAGATAACATTGTTGCCAATATAGTCACTTAAATAAATTTCTTCTAAAGCCCAAACAGGAGTACGATTGAATCCCGCAGATGAAAAAGGCTTAGAATCCCTGCTATTATCATTAGGGTCAATATACGGATTTAATTTTTTTATAGTACTAAAAGTATTGCCTCCATCAGTACTTATTTGAATTTCCATAATATCAAACCCATTTTCATTTGGATTAACTGATTCAATCTCCCACCAAGTTTGAAATTTTAGAATAGGATTTGTTGCATTTGTTAAATCAATACTAGGAGAAGTTAAACTACCACTATTACTATTTGTTGAAAAACCACCACTTAGTAGACTGTCTGAACTAGATTGTGTTCCTATAAATGTTCCTGTATCAGACTTACCATACCACCAAGCACTATTACCACTTTTTGCCAAAGGTAACATTGCTTTTGTACTGCCTTCATCTGGTGCAAGTGATACATAGCCATTTTCTACTAATGTGTTGTAAATATTATTATCACTTAAATCAATTTGATTCCAAAAACCTGTAGCAGTCCAATCAACAGTTATAGTTTCAAAATCATCTGAAAAAATAGTATTTTCAGTTAAATCCAATTTAGTAAGTGTAAAGTTTTCAGTTCTCTCTTTACCTTTTAATACAATTACATTAGCTCTAATAGTTGTTGAATATCCATTTGCAGATATTTCCAATGTAAATGTTTCTATTGGATTTCCAGAAGAATCATTTTTTGAAATATTTGTTAAATTATAATTTCCTTGTCCATCACTATTAGCAGAGGCAAAAAATCCATTCGTTTGTTCTCCACCAGAAATTCTTATAGAAGCATTTTCAATTGCATTTCCATCAATATCTAAAATTTTTCCAGCCAAAGAACCCACTTCTCCAGCACTATTGGATGTCATATTTATAGTGACTTGTAGAGATTGTAATCCATTTATTGTAAATTCACTTACAGCTTTTTGATAGTCATCATGAGTAGCATAAGCTTTATAGGTACCATTTTTTAAATATAAATATAACATATCACTATTAGATGTTAATCCAGTGTATGTGATTGGCAATGCAAAAGATTTTGTTATACTAACTGTAGCATCACTGATAGAATTTAAACTAGTAGTATCTTGTGCTACTACTGGCACTTTAGTATAGTTAAATAGATATTCTTTATTTGCAATTGTTTCACTATTATTAGTTTTATTTTTAAGCGTAACAGATGCAACTATTTTATGATAAGAAGTTGTAGTATCTAGATTAGGAGTAATACTATCTGAATTTTCTGACATACCATTAAGATAATTCCAAGTAACACCAAAATCTTGCGATGATTGTAATTCCCAAGATACACCTACTACTTCAAAATCATCATCGATAGATTTAAAATCAATTTTTGCTTTTGCTTCAAATGGATTTGGCATATCATCTGTAATAGTGACTTTACTATCTATAATCTCCTGTGCTTTTTCTAATGCTGCTTTTGCATTTAAAATTGGTATTTGATGTGCCAAATTTTCGTCATTCCCTGTAGAATCTGTATATCTTTTTTTTACAAAATCTGCGGCACTATTTATTAATATATCTTTAACCTCCTTACCTGTGAAACCTGGGTATATTGAGTATATAAGTGAAGCAACTCCCGTTACAACTGGTGCAGCTGCAGATGTTCCCACAAACCCACTAAGACCATCCCCATAATTATCACCAGTATAATATTTATCATCAATTTTTAAACTTTTGTATGATGTTGGGGCAGCAATATCAACTGATTTACCATAGTTACTATAATATACTAGTTTATCATCCGATTTCATTGCTGCAACAAATATAACATTTGACTGTTTATTAAGATTTCCTTTCCCGTCGTAATGAAGAGCTGGACTATGATGACGACCATCAACACCATAAACTTTATTTGAGTTTCCTTTGCCGTTACCTATTCCATTTCCTGCTGACCACACGAATAATTTGTCTAAATTACCATTGGCAAGTTTTCTATAGCTTCTTGATGATGCTAATGTTTTGATATTACGAGCTGTAACGCTAATTGTACTCTCTGGATCAAAACTCGTTGATAGATATCCTGGAATTGCCCAAGAGTTATTAACAGTAATAATGTTTTTTTTTACTATAGATTTTAAATTATTTTTACCACTTCCTCCAAGTATTAATTTAGATTTCCAATTAATTCCAGATATCCCAGTTTTATTATTTGTATTTGCACCAATTGCTCCAGCCACACCATTACCATGATCACTTTTTGAGCTTGTTAAGATTTCAGAAAAACGATTTTTTAATTCATCATGCTTAATATCAAAACCAGAATCCGAAACTCCAATAAGAATATTTTGATTTCCTGTTGTATATTCCCAAGCTTCTGTAATATTTATTTTTTCTAAATGCCAATTATCTCCACCATCATTAAAAGCACTTCCATCATCAGGAGTAATTTCTTCCGTTCGAGGAGTATCATCACCCTCATGGACTCTATTCACAACACTATCTATACCTTCTTCAAGTTTTAATTCTTCAATAGCCTCTTTAGTGGAGTTATCATTTTCATTATATTCTATTAAAAGACCATCTATTTCATCATAGCCTTTTATTTCTAATTGGGTATATTGTTCAACAATAGTTTTTATTTCAGCTTCAGATAAAGATGATGAATATACCCAAGATTGATTAACAATAACACCAATTACTTCATCGATAGTGGTGTTTTCATCTACACCTTCAACTTTAGACTCACTAAATTCAAACACCTCACTTATTGCAAAAGAAGTCTCTTTCTTTGTACCATTTGCAGTCAGTGTAGCAACTATTTTATAGTCACCAACAACTGTTGGTGTAAATGTCACTACTTTTTTATCTGTAGACTTTGCTAGCACTAAATTGGAAGTATCAGGTTGAGAAACAATACTCCAACTTAAATTTTCTAAACTATCATTAGTGTCAGTAGATAAACTTATTGTTCCTTCATTGTCTTTTGAAGGTGTATCACTATATATAACAGTAGCATTAGCTAAATCATAAGTAACCTTTCCTGTATCCGTATTTGAAGTAGTGTCAGAACCACCACCTCCGCCACATCCTATAAACATAAAGGCAAATAATATTGCCAACATAAAACTGTATCTTTTCATCTTTTTTTCCTTTGTTTGGTTTAAATAGTACTTTCATTAACTCTTTAAAAGTTTGCAATGTAGGTACAACTATTAGTTAATCGACATTTTATCATAAGTAATCTTCAATCATAAAATAAAAATAACTTGATAAAATGTCAGTTTCTACGCCTTGTTATATGAAGCCCTAAGAGGTGTAT
>JAYEFX010000015.1:0-17550 GCA_034658775.1 Campylobacterota bacterium | reverse complement strand
TACCATAGGTTAGAAGAGTTCTTTCATAAGAGGCGATCGCTTTTTTTACATTTTCAAAAGTTACAGCATTTTGACCAAAGATTTGCTTAAACATCTCTTTATATTGATCATTTTGATTTACCCTTTGAACGATATGTTGTGGTTTCATGTTCATTTCAAAATGTGCCTGTATAGGACCTGCTGCTTGGGCTTCAAGATCTTTTGCACTGCCATCCCAAAATAAACGTGTCGCAATTGCACTGTTAAGTACCGTAGGCGAATTTAGATGCGATGGATTTTTTTGCTTATTGTGTCCTATTGCAGTTGGGATATTATCATCTCCACCATCTTTTAAGATATGGCAACTTGCACACGATAAATCTCGATCATACGATAAGTTTTTATCATTGAAAAGTTTTTTACCTAAAACAATTTTTTGCGTACTCATTAAATTATTAGGATTATCCACTAACTCTAACAATTCTTGATCTGTTTGAGGAACAGCATACAGTCCTTCTTTTAGTGCTATTTTTCGCAACTCATCATCCGTATAGGTGGGGTATTGAGTTTTAGGTAACATTGTTGGCAAAAGAATTATCGTAGAAATTATTGCAAGGGTGATAAATAATGCCCCAAAGAATGTTTTCATAATCTACTCCTTTTATCGCTTAGGGTACAATAAGCTCTACTTTTACACCAGTGTATCTCTTAGTATATTCATTATTTTCAAGTTTAAGTGTGCTTGCCAATGATGGGCGTACAACATAGCTGTACCATGTTGATCTTATTGTATCACCTTTTTGCAATTTTGGCAATGCATAATGGATCACTTTAGTGCCATTGGCTTCAATATTATTGTCATACATTATTGCCGTAGCAAAAGGTGGAAAAACACGATGATCACCATCATCTTTAAACAATCGTGTAAAAGTAGCTTGTTCATCTTCAATTGGGTATTTGTCGTAATTTTTCCAAACAATATTACCATCTCGTTCAACAATGGTTTCTACGTATTTTAAACGCATGGGTTGCATTATAATAGCATGACCCATTTTATTTTTTATGGATATTTCCAGAGTGTTATCTTCTTTTAAATTCAATTTTAACTCAACTGCTTTTCGCACCATATCATCATCACGAATGCTTAAGAATTCATGGGAAGAGTATTCCTCTCTACCTTTTCGATTGGTTTTGGTAGCCCCTCCTGGAAATTTTGGCATATGACACCCTATACAGTCGCTTGTCATTCCCTTTTCATCTGTTGCTGAACATATCTGTACGCCAAACTTATTGTATTTTTTACCATGACATCCCATGCATATTTGAGAGTTTTTATAGATCTCATTGCCAGAGTTACTTTTATGCTTATCCGTATCGTACACATCTTTTAAGTTAGCAAAAAACTTAGGTTTTTCATCTGCTTTATAGTTGTAAAAATTGATATTTTTATGTTTTGTAATGAGTACTTTGGTAATTTGATGGCAATAAAAACACGATACTCCATCACTTTCTTGCTTATTCATAGGATTGGGTTGTTCATCACCTGTCATAAGTGCTCGTAGGTTGTTTGCCCCAGGAGTATGACACAAAGCACAATCGTATTTATCGGGCGTAGTAATATCTTTAATCTTTTTATGAAACTCATCTTTAAACAAAGATGATTTATGATGCATCGAATTAACATGTTCATAATGTATCGATTCATGACACTCTGCACAACTTTTTGTATCTAAATACTTTGCATTAAGCCCTATATTTAATATAAATAAAAAAACGATTAGATTAATAACTTTCATAATAATTCCTTATAAAGTAAAATCAGATATAAAAAAAGGTAAAAAGTAATTCCTACTTTTTACCTTTTTTTATAAAAATTTCTCTTCCCGAAGGAAGAGAAAAGTGTCTATTAAGCACCTGGGATAGTTTGTCTATGCTCAATTGAGTAAGTAAATGTAGGAGTAGTTAATCCTGTAATATACTTAACAAATTTACCTGTTTTAGCTTCGTAGATTCCGATTCGACCGGTATTCCACTCAGAAATCATAGTCCAGTTTCCATGATTTGCAGGCTCAGCATGCAAGATTCTTGGAACCAATTTTGATGCAGGTACTTTCCATTTTGCAATAACTGTACCATCTGGTTTAGTTAAAGTTCCTTGTTTTTTACCAACAGTAATAATTCTTTCTACTTCTAAATGTTCTTTACCAATTAAATGAACAGTATTCCAGTTAGCAGATCCACCAAGAACATTATCTGCCCAGATCCATGGAGTATGCTCAGAAGTACCAACAAATAGTCCTCCACCAGCAGTAGGAATATGTCTTACAACATCCCAGTTATTGTCCCAAACTGTAACTTGACCAACATTCATGTTAACTGTAGCATGCAATTGACCATATTGGTGGTTGTACCAAGAAGAACCTTGACCTGGATGTGGTTTAGAACCTGTTCCTGTGTAAACTTTAGCCGCCAATGTTTTTGTTTTAAAGTCAACAATACCAATAACATCACTTCCTTGAGAAGCAATCATGTAGTATCGCCCAATCTCTTTACCTTCGTTCAAGAATGCATCATGAAGAACATTACCAATATTTGGAATATCTCCAACAACTGGGAAACCTGGTTTAGAGTAATCTACAATATAAACATGACCAGCATCTTTAAGTGCAAATGCAAAGTAAGGTCCATATGGAGTATCCGCAATAGAAGCAACTCTTGAAGATTCAATGTTACCTTCATTGTTGATTACTGATGAAGTAGGGTATACTTTTAATGGCTCAAGAGTCATTGCATCAAATAACATAGCTCCACCTGGCTCGTAGTTACCAGCCATTACATATTTACCATCTGGAGATACAGCCAATCCTCTTGAAGAGGTACCAACACGTACTTCAGCAATTTTTTGTTGCCCTTTTGAAGCAAGGTCAAACATTGTCAATAATCCATCTCGTGAAATTGAGTATGCATATCTTGGCATTCTTTTATTGGTTACTGTAACGTGAACTGCAAATCCAGCAGGATGCGTAGAAAGTTTAGTTCCTTTTGTACCATCTAAGAAAGTTACTTTAGAAGCATCTCTTTCTGTTACAAAACAAATATCCGTAACTTTTTCAACATCAACAGCTTTTGGGAATTCTTTAAATAACTTCATTCTGTCATTAATTTTAACCCATTTTGCTTTTAATGCTTCAAGAGTAAGAACCATTGGTTGCTTACCTGTAAAGTTTTTAAGGTATTTAACCATAGCATCTGCATCTTTTTGAGTAAACTCATGACCGATTGATTCACCTTTTTTAAATGGAACCATAGCCGTTCCAGCTTTACCATTTAAAATAATAGAAGCTAATTCTTGATCATTTTTACCTCGTAAAACATCTGGTCGTAAATCCGAACCAACACCACCTTGGTGAGCTGGACCATGACACCCTTGACAATCTTTTTCAAAAACTAAATCTGCATCAAATGCCATAGCACCTGTGCTCATCATTGTTGCAGCTGCAACTGTACTTAATAATAACTTGTTTAACTTCATATCTCTCTCCTTAAATGAAATTGTACTCATGTGCCATGATCTAGCCACAGCACGGAGTACGACATTACTAATCTTCTAATTCACTCTCTAGTCGTGCTTTTTCTTGCTTATAGATCCAAAACATTGGAAGTATAATCACTGTGTGAAGAAAAAGTGTCAACGTTAATGGACCTTGATTTAGTACCGCAAAAAAACTCGGTACGACATCTGTTAGTGGTTCAATCATAATTTACTCCTTATCTTTCATGTCTGTCTGATTTACCAATTGACAATAAGTCAATAACTAAATAAACAAACCCAACTAGCATCACTGCACCCATTGCAAGTCTCCATGCAAGACCTTCAACAAACCATTTACTGTCTTGAGATAAGAAGAATCCATCCCAAGTAGCTCCCCATTGAGCTCGCTCAACAAGAACTTGTCCGTATCCAGAAATTAGAAGTGCAATAACCATACCCATCATACCTAGCCATAGAAGTCCAAATCCCATTTTTGCATTAAATGTCATTTTCATAACTTTAATTTTATGCGATCCTTGGATCCCCATGTAGAACATAGCAATAAGAATCGTTGCATACGCTCCCCAAAACGCAAGGTGACCATGCGAAGAGGTAAACTGAGTACCGTGTGTGTAAATATTAACTTGTGGTAATGTATGGAAGAATCCCCAAACACCAGCTCCTAAGAAGTTACCAAAACCATTTGAAACAATCCATACAAATGCAGGCGTGTTGGCTAAAGTATTTTTCTCACCGTTTTTACCAGTTTGTTTTCCCCAATCATAAATAACGTGAACAAACATAGCAATTAATGGTACAGGTTCAAGTGCAGAGAACAGTGCTCCAATTTCCCACCAGTACTCAGGAGTACCAATCCAGAAATAGTGATGTCCAAGACCTAAGATACCAGATCCAAATAGCATTGCTACTTCAATCCATAACCACATCTCAACAATTTTCCGACTTGCTCCAATAATTTGAATCAATGCCCATGCAGCTAATGTTGCAACAAATACTTCCCATGTAGCTTCAACCCATAAGTGAATTACCCACCACCACCAGTATTGGTCCATAGAGATAGAATCAGTATAACCCATTCCAGCAAGATATAAACCAGCAAGTGCAAGCAAGTTTGCCATCATAACGGTCATAATATCTGTTCTTTCACCTTTAATCGCCGTAGCGTAAACATTAAAGATAAACAACAATACAACAACAACAATACCAATATCAGCCCATCTTGGAGCTTCTATGTACTCTCTACCTTCATTAATCAACCAAATGGTCATCTGATTTGCAGGTCCTACTTGAACAATGATATACACCAGAACAACAACTGTAACAGCAGCCGTTAAAACCCAAAAACCAAGTTTTGCAAGTCCAATTCCAACTGTTTCAATTCCCGTTTCATCAGGCATCATATAATATACTGCACCAATCATTGCATACAACATCCATACAACTAGTGCATTAATATGTACCATTCGTGCAACAGAAAAGTCAAAGATCTCAAATAAGAAACTTGGATACATATACTGAATAGCTGCAATAAGTCCCATTAGAAGCTGTGCTCCAAATAAAATTAATGCAACTCTAAAATACATTACACCCAGTTTTTTAGATTCCCAACTAAAATTTTGAATACTACTTACCATTGATAGCTCCTTGCATTCTTCCGAAGTTTCTTGGGAAACCATTTGTATCAATTGAACTCATATGTTTCAAAAATGCAACCAGTCCTTTTGCTTCTTCTTCTGTAATACCAAGATTTGGCATCATTCTTTCATGAGTAGGATACATTGATGGTTCCATTAAGAATTTCATCATCGCTTCCTCTTTAGTTTTTGAATTTGTCATCCCTAAGTAAGGTCCTTCAGGTCCCCACATTGGATCTAACCAAGCTTTAGTTAAATCTGGAGCATAATACGCACCATTTCCAAGTAAAGTATGACAGTTCATACAGTTTTTTGCTTGAGACCCTAATTTACCTAAGTTAAGAAGTGCTCGTGCTTCCTCTTCACTGTAATCATCTCTTCCAAAAAATTTCTCTTTTTCACCAATAACAGGCACTTCATGCCCTCGTTTTTCACTCATCTCGTAAGTGACTTTATGGTTTATAACAGTAGGTCCAGGAACCCTTTTTGTTACTCCATTTTTGATATCCGCATCCGTACCCATATCAATTTGACCTATCGTATCAAACGTTAGCCAAATTAATAAGATCGCTGCAAATCCAGTAACCCACGCTGCTGACCGTTTCCAGA
The DNA here is from genome assembly GCA_034658775.1 of Campylobacterota bacterium. GTDB lineage: Bacteria > Campylobacterota > Campylobacteria > Campylobacterales > Arcobacteraceae > JAYEFX01. Next base: position 11,775 of record JAYEFX010000015.1, on the reverse strand, counting down.
AACGATTATCGGACCATACTGAAACTGTTCTTTTAGACACATGTTCTCCTTTTTTTTATTCTTGTTCGTAACGTTCATCGGCTTGAATCATCAAGTAATAATACAGATGCGGTACCACTAAAAATGCCAGCATCGCCAACATCATCACTTTTACCGTAAATGCGTTACTTTGAATCATCACCGATAACGAATACATACAGTAAACCTGAGCTCCCCAAAATGCATACGCTAGATATGCGTATGCAGGTTTTAGTTTTCCCATTTTTACCAGTGTGTAAAATGCTACATAAACCAGTCCAAATATAAGTACAAAAGCGCCATCTAAAAACACCCAAAGAAAATCATTCAACGCAATCTCTGGTCTGATGATTAAATGTGTTTGTTCTAAATCCATAACTCTCCCTTTCCATATTTTAAACTACAGTAAAAGTTTAGCTTAATTGAAATCGATTTATCTTGACTAATATCAAGTTTATCTTGTAGTTTTGTAAATTCATCTTACTTTAAGAGTTCTTGATAATCGTCAAGTAATTTATATGCAAACTGTACTATAATAGAAATAATATTTTTATCTTAGGAAAACCGTGTCTGTAAAACATATTCTAAAATCATTGGCCTTTTTTAATACACTTAATAATGAACAAATAGAGCAATTATGCTCCATATCTTGTGTAGTTTCCTATGATGAAGAATATCTATTGCATTATGAAAAACAAGAAACACAACAGTTGCTTTTCTTAACGCAAGGACTTGCTAAATCGTATAAAATAGACAAGCATGAAAATGAGATTTTCCTATACTATATATATAAGAACAACATGCTATCAGAAATTTCAAATATTCAAGATGATACTATCTCTTCATTTTCAAATATACAATTTTTAGAAAAATCACAGATTTTGAGCATTGATTATCCAGCATTTAAAGAGCAGTTTTTAAATAAAAACCTTTTATGCATGGAGTTTGCAAATGAGGTGATTCAACACGCAAATAAGATGCAAAACTTAATCAATAGAGAATTTATTTTTGATTCAGTAGCAAAAGTTTCCATGATGCTCTCCAGTGATTTAGAGATGTTTAATAAACTCAAACGTCACGATATTGCACTTATTTTACATATTCAGCCCGCCACATTGTCCAGAGTCTTAAACCGATTAAAACGAAATGCAATTATTGATATAATACATGGGAAAGTTACGGTTTTAAATATGAACAAATTACAATCAATTTATCAGGAGTAAAGCAATGACTAAAATAAAAATCGTTGGAGTGTTGATCTTAATGCTGTCTGTATTTTTAGCTGTTCTATTTTCCTACATCAGCTATGAAAATAAAACCAATACACAATTGCTTAATACTATAAATGATAAAAAAGCGTTTACTCAAGAGGTATCCAAAAGCATTTTTTATATCCATAAAAATAAAAACAGATCAAAAGAAGATCTAAATATTTTAATTAAAGCTTTTTTACAAAAAATGTCTACAAAAACTGATTTATCGGATCATATCCACACACAAAAGATTGATCAACTCAATCAAGATATAACAGCATTATGGAATACATTTTATCTGCACGTACAAGATTTTCGTCATCAACCAGCCAAAACCACTACATACTCTGGAATCATAGCAGATAAAACAGTTAATCATATCTACACTACAAACCTCATGCTGATCGTAAAATTTAATGCACTCATCATCGCCCATCAAAAATACGTGGATAATTTACTCTCAACGTATAAAAATATACAATACTTTTTATTTTTAATTTTAATTGCTTTATTGCTTTATTTATTCACAAAACTAAAAGTGATTATCTCCTTTATCCAGGAGTTTACGTCTACGTCTAAAAAAGTGATTGAAAATTCAAGCATTAAAGACCTTCAACCCATGACTTTAGAAGTTGATGATGAAAAGATCAATCAAGCAAAAGACAATTTCAATTTTTTAGTGGATAAAATCAATGCCTCAATTCAATATTCACATGATTCAATTGAACATACAGCTCACTCTTTGGAGCAAATTGAAAAAAACATAGAGCAATTTTTAGAACTCTTATCTTTAAATGAAAACAATATTGATATTGAACTGACCAAAAAAGAAGATGCCGTTATTGAATCACTTGATGAGTTGATGACGGCAACAGCAAAACTTAATGATCTCAAAGCAGATTTAGACAACTTACTTAAAAAATAAAATTAATAGATTTTTTTGATCTATTTTGACCTTAGTCAAACTATCACTTCTTAAAACATATTATTATTGCATATCATTTGAATAATCTACAATTATTCAAAAGAAGATTTAAGGAGAGAGAGATGAATAAAACTTTTAAACAAGTTTCTTCATTACTATTAGGTTCTACCCTAGCTGCAACAGTTGCGTCTGCATCTGGTGGTGAACTTGAAAAGATAATGAAAAAAAGAGGCTTAACGGAGAACGATGTTATTCGTGCTGCAAAAACATATCTGCCAACTGGTGGTAGAGATGAATTCGTAGTATTCAGTTCAGGTGGTCAATCAGGGCAAATGATTGTCTATGGTGTTCCATCAATGAGAATTTTAAAATACATCGCAGTATTTACACCTGAGCCTTGGCAAGGGTATGGATTTGATGAGGGTTCTAAGTCAGTTCTTAGACAAGGTAACATCCGAGGTAGAGAGATTAATTGGGGAGATACACATCACCCTGCACTTTCTGAAGTTGATGGTAAATACGATGGTAAATGGCTAGCGATCAATGATAAAGCAAACCCAAGAATTGCGATTATTGATTTAGCAGATTTTGAAACACGACAAATTGTTGTTAATCCTGTTTTTAAATCAGCGCATGGTGGAGCTTTCTTTACTCAAAATTCTGAGTATATTATTGAAGCTGCACAATATGCTGCACCTTTTGATAACAACTATCACCCAATTGAAGAGTATAAAGAGACTTACCGTGGTGGTGCTACAATGTGGAAATTCGATGCTAAAAAAGGTCGAATAATTGAAAAAGACTCATTTACCATTGAGATGCCTCCATACATGCAAGATTTATCTGATGCAGGTAAAGGTGTATCTGACGGTTGGGGATTTACCAACTCATTTAACTCAGAGATGTACACAGGTGGAATCGAAGTTGGTATGCCACCAAATGAAGCGGGTATGAGTAGAAATGATACGGATTTTTTACATGTATACGACTGGAAAAAACTTGCAAAACTTGCAAAAGATCCTAAAAATGTAAATGTAATCAACGATCATAAAGTGATTCCTATGGATGTAGCGGTTAAGAATAATGCTTTATTTTTAATTCCTGAGCCAAAATCTCCACATGGTGTTGACGTTTCTCCAGATGGTGAATACATCACTGTTTGTGGTAAGTTAGACACGCATGCTTCTGTTTATCAATGGAGTAAAATTAAAAAACTTATTGATGCTAAAGAATACGTTGGAAAAGATCCATACGGTATTCCAATTTTAGACATGAAAAAATCTTTACATGGACAAGTTGAACTTGGACTTGGGCCTTTGCATAATCAGTACTCAGATGTACCTGGTGAAATTTATACTTCACTTTATGTTGATTCTCAAATTGTAAAATGGAATTATTTGACATTAAAAGTTTTAGATAAAGAAAATGTTCACTACAACGTAGGACATCTTTGTGGAATGGAAGGTAAATCTGCTGACCCTCAAGGTAAATACATTATCTCTTTAAATAAACTTGCAATTGATAGATTCCAAAATGTTGGTCCTCTTCACCCACAAAATCACCAGTTGATTGATATTCGTGGTAAAACAATGGATCTTCTTGTAGATATGCCTTTACCATTAGGTGAACCACATCAAGCTGTTGCAATTAGAGCTGAAAAGCTTCACCCACACGTACGATATAAAATGGGTACGAATGTTATTACAGGTGAACAACATGCTGGTAAAACTCTAGCGGGTCAAGAACGAATTGAAAGAAATGGAAATAAAGTAGAAATTTTTGCTACTATGGTTCGATCACACATTAACCCAGAAAGAATTACTGTAAATAAAGGTGATATTGTAACAATCCACCTTACAAACCTTGAGAGAGCTCAAGATGAGACTCACGGATTTACAGTTGACCACTATAACACCCATGCTTCATTAGAACCAGGTGAAACTGCAACAATTAAATTTGAAGCAGATATTGAGGGTGTTTTCCCTTACTACTGTACTGAGTTCTGTTCAGCGCTTCACTTAGAGATGATGGGTTACTTAATGGTTAAAGATCCTAACAAAAAATATGTTAGCGCACAAAAACTTAAAATGAAAACAATGACGGATGCTGAATTAAAAGCTGAATACGACAAAACTGTTGCAGTTAATGATGCTACAGATGCAGTTATTCAATCGGTTGTTAAATTCTTAAAAGAGAATGGTTTTGACAAACATCAAGTTGTCGCAGATCTTGTAACGGATGCATTTGATCAATACGGACAAATTAAAGCACAAAAAGAATTAGCAAACAAAGCTTTAGCAGCTGGAGACACTGAAAAAGCAATTCTATTTGAAAACATGATTTGGCAATTGATGGTTAAAACTGCAGATGTTGGTATTAGAGCAAAAGATGCGCTGGTACGACTTGTAGCAACTAAACAATCTACTGAAGCACAAAGAGGGGCAAGAGCCTTTGATGAGGGTGGATGTTCAGGATGTCACGTTGTTGGTAAAGTATCAAGTGGACCAGATTTAACAGGTGTTCTTCAACGACATGAAAATGGAGAGAAATGGGTTTCTGAATTTATTTTAAATCCAGAGCACAAATTTAATGATCCATACATCAAAGGGATGATTGATTACTTTAATCTTAAAATGCCTAACCAAGGTATGACAAAAGAAGAAACTAAAGATATAATTGAATACTTTAAATGGATTGATGAAAACGCAAACCTTTTCTAGAAATAATTAAATCTTAACACTACATCAAGGGGAGAACATTTGTTCTCCCTTTTTTTATTCCAATTATTTTATTTAACTTGACCTATATCATTATATAGTTAAAACTTTTATGGTAAAATATTAAAAATTTACAATTAGTCTAGTTTATAATTAACATAACTAGTAATTATACTTATTATAAATTACACATAAGGAAAACATATGCATCCAAGTTTTATCAAAGCACGTATTTTTGCTGCTTTAGCGCTGATTATATTGACAGCATCATTTACATTTCCCATGATTGCATTCCATGGCGTTTTAAATAAAGTTCATGAAGGTAAAGGTGAAGAGGTAAGCTCGTTTAGCAAGTCTGTTTGGAATCTTTACAATCAAGGTCGGTATAAAAGTGTAACAACCGATAAAGAAGCACATAATGATTTAGAAATGATGATTGAAACACATGCTGAATTAGGTGTAGGATCCCTTCCAATTTGGGCCGTTTCACTTGAAGCTCCAAATTATCCAAAAGAAGCTTTTCCAGAAGGGATTCCTGTATTTTTCCATTTTGATGGATACAGTGGTGAAGTTCATGAGATGAACACGATTAATCACTATGTAGGAATGGATCCTATGTGGGTAGGTGGAACCATTGAGCGAGAGATTGGTATTTATGCCTTATTAGCATTAAGCTTAGGGATGATCTATTTTATTTTATACAATGCCAAAATACTCAACTACCTTATGCTTATACCTGCTTCATTGCCAGTATTATTTATAGCGGATTATTCATACTGGCTATACTGGTTTGGACACAACCTTCATGATTGGGGAGCATTTAAGATCAAACCTTTTATGCCTACCGTATTTGGTGATGGAAAAATTGCACAATTTATTACGCACTCTTATCCAACGATTGGTTTTTACATGATAATGGCAATTAGTTTATTAAGTCTATTGGCATTTTTTGCTAAACAAAAAGCGATGAAAGAAACTCAAGAATAGATTAAAATGATAAAACTACTTTTTAGCTTAACCTTTTTTCTTTTCACCTTTGCCCAAGCAAATGTACTGCAAGAGGCAATTGATAATGCACCTGAGGGTTCAATATTAAAACTCCCTGCTGGAGTGTACAAAGGAAATATTATCATCAATAAACCTATAACCATAATGGGTATTGGTGATGATGTTATTATTGATGGTCAAGGTAAAGGGACTGTTATTCAAGTTACAGGATCATTTGTTACATTAAAAAACATCAAAGTGATCAACAGTGGGGATTTGCATCACCAGCTTGATGCTGGAATAACCATGAAAAATGGTAAACAAAATGAGATCAGTAATTGTATTATTGATGATTGTTTATTTGGTATTGATATGCAAATGGTCAATAACTCCATTGTTTTTAACAACAAAATCACCTCTAAAGATTTAGATTTGGGTCTAAGAGGTGATGGGTTACGATTATGGTACAGCAATGATAACTTAGTTAAAAAAAATTCCCTTATCAAATCACGGGATATGGTAGTGTGGTATTCACATGGGAATAATATTGTTGAAAACTACGGTGAACATTGTCGATATTCATTGCACTTTATGTACGCAGGGAAGAATTATGTACACAACAATACCTACGAACATAATTCAGTAGGAATTTTCTTCATGTATTCCAAAGACACCATTGCTACGGGCAATGTAGTACGAAACTCTTTGGGGGCAACGGGCATGGGTATTGGGTTTAAGGATGTATCAAACTTCACCATTGATGACAACACCATGATCTATTGTGCGCAAGGGTTATACGTCGATCGATCACCTTTTGAACCAGGTACAAACAACTGGATATTGAACAATAAAATTTTATACAACTCTGAAGCGATCCATTTTCACTCTTTAAGTGAAGATAATATCATCAAAGGAAATATCATCAAAGGGAACATAGAAGATATTGTCAATGACTCTCGTGGAAGTAAAACAAATAAAAATGAGATACTTGGTAATTATTGGGACAACTACCAAGGGTTTGATCGAAATGACGACAATATTGGGGACACTCCTCATGAAGTATACCAATACGCAGATCAACTTTGGATATACAACCCCGATGTAAAGTTTTTTTATGGGTCACCCGTTATTTCATTGCTAAATTTTTTAGCAAAATTGGCACCTTTTACGAAGCCAGTATTTTTAATGTCGGATGAAAAACCACAAGTTAGAGTAGGAGATTAAGCATGGCAGCCGTTAAAACAGACAGAAGAAAATTTATTAAATATTCTACACTAGGAGCACTGGGTGTATCCTTGGGTGTAGGAGCGGGAATCAGCCCTTTTGCACTGCAAGCAGAAACCAGACTTCGACCTCCTGGAGCTGTGTCTGAAAAAGAGTTCTTAGCTCTTTGCATCAAATGTGGACAATGTTTACAAGTGTGCCCCTATCACTCTATTGAGTTGGCAGATTTTGGGAAAGGTCACGGAGTGGGAACGCCGTATATCGATGCTGATATTCGGGCATGTTATGCGTGCAATGCCGTACCTTGTGTATTGGCATGCCCAAGTGGTGCACTTGATCATGCCTGTGAAAAAGCTGAAGATATAAAAATGGGAATTGCCGTATTGGAATTTCCAGACACTTGTCTAGCAATGTCCAATACCCCATTACCAGCTGGGTACAGTGCCCAGATGCAAGGATTTACCTCTTCAGTAAACAATGTAACAAAATTGGAATTGGATCTGCTAGAGAAGATGAAATCATTTGAGGGAAAACAATGTACTTTATGTGCAGATATGTGTCCTATCCCAAACCCAATGGGAGCCATTGCGATGGTGCCAGATAAAAATGGTGGAAAACGTCCTGAGATCTATGATGGATGCATTGGATGTGGAGCATGTCAAGAGGTGTGCCCTACAACAATTGCATCCATTGTAATCAAACCAGGTGTTACGTATGAAGAATATTATGAAAAAAAGAATAGGAGTTAATTATGAAAATAATTAGAAATTTAGTTTTAAGCTTAATGACCATAAGTTTATTTGTAGGTTGCGAGAATAAAACTGAAGAAAAAGTTGTGCAAGAAAAAGCAACAACTCCAGTGGCAGCTCCACTTAAGATTGAAGTGGTTAAAAATGAAAACGCTCGTGAAATTAAAATTGAAGAAAAAGCAATTGATAAAAGTAAAAGTAAATCATTTTATTACGATTACAACATCAACAGTGAATATGATCCAAATGCACGACCTGCAAATGAAGATGCTGGGGTTCGTTCAAAACCTCGAACCACTATTGATGCAAACATCAACGTACGAAGTCCCTATGAAGAGGTACAAGTATCACTTTTAGTTCGAAAACTAAGTAAAAAATTCATTGTAAAATGTTCGGCATGTCACAACGACTACGCCAATGGGATCATTGGACCTTCACTTTTAAGTAAAACATCCAATGAGATATTAAAAAGTATTGCTGATTTTAAAGATGGTACTAAATCAAATCCATTAATGGATGATCTAATCAAAATGATGAGTGCTGATGAGATTAAACAATTGGCTACTGAAATTTATGAATTTAATGAAGAAATAAAAAAGATGGGAAAATAATATGAAAAATATAATTGCAGGAATCTCTACACTAATAGTTCTAGGACTTATGGCATTTACAGCTATGAGTGGGGGAGCTTACCATGGTGGTGAGCACGGCAAGGTGATTGAAAATATTGGAGACAAAACTGCCAATGCAGCGCAAGTTGCTAAACCAAAAGAGAAAGATGACCGAGCTAAAGAGATGGATGCACTTAGTGCATTACGAGATAAAGCTGGAAATGCTGGAGCATTTAAAGTAAGTAACGCGTATAAAAGTAAATGTGCTTCATGTCACGGTGTAAATGGTAGTGGATTTCAAAATGGTAAACCTATGATGGGACCAAAACTGTTTGGACAAAGTGCTGAAAAAATCTACGATGATTTAGTTGAATTTAAAGCAGGTCGAAAAGAAAATATTATCATGAAGGGTTTATTGCTCTCAATGGATAAAGAAGATTTTAGAATGTATGCAGATGAAATTGGTGAATTTCCAGCACGCGCTGCGGCACTTAAAGAGTAATGTTAAAATTGAAATATTAAATTGTTAGGATATTAAGATGGATAAATGGAACAGTCGTGAGACCATACGAAAAACAACTTTTTGGTCGACTTTCTTTGATAAAACAAAAGAGGGAAAAAGTTTTTTTAGCTACAGAATGAAAAGATGGATTTTAGTTATTGCTATTCATGCTTTTTTCTTCTTATCGTTTTTTATTGATTTACAGCTACTTGAAGGGACACTTAGTGGCTCACGATTTTTAGGATTTCACATGATTGATCCTTTTATGACCATGCAAGTGTTTTTATCAACCTATCACTTACCAATCAACATGATTATTGGTACGGTTACCATACTTATTGTTTATTTATTGGTTGGTGGACGATCCTATTGTGCATGGGTATGTCCTTATGGAATCTTAAGTGAAATAGGTGAAAAATGGCACGATACTTTAGTGGCTAAAAAGATTATTAAAGAGCGTAAATTCGATCATCGTGTGCGACATATCTTTTGGGCAATCTTTTTGGTCTTATCTTTTACCTCGGGTTATTTGGTTTTTGAAACCTTTAATGTTGTGGGAATATTAAGCCGAATGATCGCTTACGGATGGAGTGTAGCTCTTATTTGGGTATTGGTTGTGTTTGCCATGGAAGTATTCTTTTCACGTCGTGCTTGGTGTCGATACATCTGTCCAATAGGAACTACCTATGGATACCTTGGGAAAGCTTCTGCTTTACGTATAGAGTGGAATGATAATTGTGATCACTGTATGGTGTGCCACGATGTATGTTTTGAAAATCAAGTACTGGAGATCACCAAAGCAAAATACGATAAACAAAGAGAAGAAAGAGACATAACAAAAGAGTACATCACGGGTGCTGATTGTACTTTGTGTGGACGATGTATAGATGTATGTCATGCAGATGCTCTAAACTTTGATTTTAGATTAAAAGGATTAGTATAAATCATGATACAAGTTTCTAATTTAACCAAAAAATTTGGTGCCCATGTTTCACTTGATAATATAAGTGTCGATTTTAACAAAAATGATTACATAGCTTTAATGGGCGCAAATGGAGCAGGTAAAACCACCCTTATTCGTGCCATACTTGGATATTATCATCCCAACAATGGTGAAGTACTCATCAATGGAATTAATCCAATCAAAGAGCGTGTTAAAGTGCTTCAAAACATTAGTTTTGTTCCACAATTGCCACCTCCCATTAAACTCAGCATCGCCGAACTGATTTCATACGTTTCTACAAGTGCTAAAGTGGATAAAGAGCTTATCAAACATTATGCCCATGAGATGAAGTTGGATATCAATGCCAATATGAGTAAGTCTTTTTTCAAACTCTCTGGTGGAATGAAACAAAAGCTTTTAATTGCTATCTCATTGGCTAAAAAAAGTGATATTATTATCTACGATGAACCAACGGCCAACTTGGATCCTAAAGCTCGAGATGATTTTTACCGATTATTAAAACAAAATGAGGATGATAAAGTTTTACTTTTTGTTACGCATAGACTTGAAGAGGTAGAACAAATCGTTAACCGACAAGTATACATGGATTTAGGAAAAATTGTTTCTGATGAAATTATTCACTAAATTTTTTCTCGTTTTATCACTGGGCATTTTTTTTAGTGCTTGTGATTCTAAAAATACAGAATCAAAGCATAAGCATGAAACACGAATATGTCCGTATTGCAACATGCCCTTACCCGATTCAAATCTTCATACCAGTGATTTGAAACATGATGGGGACACAACCTATTTTGATGATGTAGGGTGCATGATTTTATGGACAAAAGATGAAAACATAGATTTACGAACAGTAAAAAGTAGAATCTTTTCAAACGATACAAAACAATACATTGATCCCTTTAAAGGTCATTATCAAATCAATGAACGCACACCCATGTTGTATGGATTTTCTGCTTATGAAAAACCTTGTAAAGGGTGCATTAACTTTGATGAAGTGATGTTACGAATGTTAAGAGGTGAGCACATGGCAAACCCAAAAATTAGAAAACAGATATTAGGATACTAAAGGAATATTTTGAGTAATTTATTATTAATTGCATATTTAGATTTAAAAGAATCGATACGAGCCAAATGGTTTTTGGTTTATTCAATTGTATTTGGTGGATTGATAGCACTATTTTTTATAGCTGGTGTTACTGAATCACAAGTGATGGGGTTTAGTGGGTTGAGTCGTTTATTGCTGATGTATATCCAGATCACTATTGTTATTTTACCAATATTTATACTTATTACAACCGTACGATCCATCTCTGGAGATAGAGACAGTCACGTATTGGAGTACATGTTGTCTTTTCCCATCTCTTTAAAACAATACTATTGGGGTAAAATTATTGGACGATTTATTACAGTTTATCTGCCAGTGGTTTTTGCCATGATTGCAGCTGTTGTTTATGGAGCAACAAAGGGTGCGGATATCCCTTGGGATATCTTCTTTTTATACACTGGATTGCTATTTGCCATGTCAAGTGCATTTTTAGGCATAGCATTTTTTGTTTCTTCTTTTGTAAAATCAAGTGAAGTTGCTTTGGGAATTGCATTTTTTATCTGGATTGCATTATTGGCATTTATTGATATTGCTCTAATCTCATTAATGATGCAACAACGAATCAATGAAGAGGTAATTATCTTTATTGCTATGGTAAATCCAATGGAGATATTTAGAGTTGCGGCCATTTCACTTTTTGACCCAGAGCTTACCGTGATGGGACCTGTTGCATTTTACATTTTAGATTCGATGAAACAGTCAACTTTTGTTATACTGTCC
>JAYEFX010000014.1:0-3843 GCA_034658775.1 Campylobacterota bacterium | reverse complement strand
ATTATTTATAAAAAACATCCAAAAAAAAACCTCCAACCAAGTCACAAACGACTGCAATACATTCAACGACTACGGGATGAATCACATCGCTTTGCAATCACTTTTCATCAAAAACAAAAACGCAATCAAGATAAACAAATTTCACTTTTAAATATTCAAGGAATTGGGCCAGCAAAAGTTGCCAAATTATTGCAATATTTTGGTAATTTTAGCTCTATTAAAACAGCATCCATCCTAGACCTACAAGAGGTGATAAACAATAAAGATGCGCAAACTATTTTTAACTATTTTCAAGAAAATTCTTAGAAAAGTTGTTTATTAAGTTCCCATACCCACCATTAGGGTATTTAGGACTTATTCACATACAATTCACATCATGATAAAATAAAAAAAATTAAAATTCTTTTGTATGTTAAAAAATGAATTTAAAAAAAATTAAAATTCTTTTAAATGCTCCAGCTACCAATATATAGGCTCTACAAATCGTAAGCAAAATGTAATAAAATTATTTTAACGATTAAATAACAAATAAAGAAAGCCCATTTTTAGGTCATTAAGTAGATGTTAATTTTTGCATGTGAAAAAGTATTTTTCTATTGGATATTCGGTAAAATCGAGTGATTCTTTAGGTATTTATCCAATTCATCAAGTTGATTCTCATTAAATACTAATACATTATTTCTTAATAATAATTCTGCAGTCACTCCTTTTTGTTTAAGCAAAATTTTATCAAAGTTACCATTGTACGTCAAATCATTTGAACATGAGGGGGAATTTGATTTTAACAGTGCAATTTTTATGTTGTTTTCTTGGCACAATTGCAGTGTTTTTTGTGCGCCATGAAGAAAATATTGTGTGGTATCTTCATTTTTAGAATTCTTTATCATATACGGATTTATTGATTGTATCTCACTGGGTAATCGTGGAGTGGAAAGTCCCCCTTGAACTTCAGGACAAAAAACAATCAGTTCTACTTTGTTTTTTATACGTATGAAAAGTTCATTCTTTTGCAATGAAGAATTTTTTCCATCATAGCGAACATCATCACCAAATAAACATCCACTGATTAAAAGCTTAGTCAAGTAGCTCTTTATCAAAAAAAGTAGATGTTTGGATATTTGAAAAGGCAGCCTTCATCGATACAAAGATTTGTGGGTTCTCTTTTTCAAGATCTTCAAGCAGTTTTTTAGCTTTTTGACGTGCATGAGGCATCTTAATATCAATTCGCATAGCAGGACAAGCTTCATCCCCTATCACACCAATTTCATTGTTTTGAGCAAAAGCACGCAATTGTCTCTCTCGACAAAAGATAAGTGGGCGTATCACTTCAAGTCCATTTTTGGCTTTGTATTTTGGAGGCATTGAGCGCATCGCTCCATTGTAAAACATATTCATAAAAAAAGACTCCATAGCATCATCAAGATGATGTCCAAGTGCCAGTTTATTGTAGCCTTGATCTAAAGCTGCTGTGTAGAGGTATCCTCTTCGCATACGTGATACAAATGAACAAAAAGAGGAATTTTTACGAATTTTTTCTTTAGAGATATCAAAAATTTCTGTATTTATTATCTCATGTTCAATTCCATGCTCTTTACAATGATTCGCTAAAAATTGAACCTCTTCACCCATTCCATAAGTTATGGTTACGGCTTTGAAGTCAAAATCATAAGGAGCAACAGATTTGAGTCGATTTAAAGCATGTATAAGTGTAAGGGAATCTTTCCCCCCACTAAACCCTACTAAAACCTTGTCACCCTCCTTTATGAGTTCATACCGAGCGTTGGTGCGACCAACAACACTTGAAATTTTTTTGCTTAGTCCAATATCGCTCATTGGTGATTAAGCCTCTTTTGATTCAATGTACTCTTCGTATGTACCTTTAAAGTCAACTATCGTTCCATTTTCTTGAATCTCAATAATTCGATTTGCATACGCATCAAGCAGTTCCCTATCGTGCGACACACAAATTACAGAACCATCATATTTGTATAATGCTTCACCTAAAGCAATAATTGCTTCAAGATCCAAGTGGTTGGTTGGCTCATCAAGTACTAAAAAGTTTCCTTGTTCAAGCATAATTTTAGACAGCATCATTCGGTGTTTTTCCCCACCAGAACAGCTTTTGACCGACTTTTCTTGCTCTTGACCATTAAACAACATTCGTCCCAAACAGTTTCGAATCTCGGCAATATCCGCATCTTTATCAAACTCTCTTAACCAATCGTAAAGCGTCATATCTCCATAAATAAGTTCCGTAGTATTTTGCGGGAAATAACTTTGTTGAATTGTTGCACCCCATTGAACCGTTCCGCTTTCTGGTTTTATGTTCTCCATAAGCACTTCACACAAAGTAGTTTTACCCACTCCATTGGCTCCAATAAGACCGATTCGATCACCTTTTTCAAGAGCAAAACTGATATCGTTCAATACCAATTCTCCATCAAAACTTTTTGAGATATTTTTAACTTCAAGTAACTCTTTACCCACTTCTCTTTTTTGTTTAAATACAATAGAAGGGTCACGTCTGGTTGAAATCTCAATTGACTGAATATCCAATTTATCCAATTGTTTTTGTCGAGATGTTGCTTGTTTTGCTTTAGATGCATTGGCGCTAAATCGTCGAACAAACGCTTCAAGCTCCTCTTTCTCTTTTAGCTTTTTATCTCTATCTACGGATAACTGTTTTGCAATCACAGTTGAAGCGATATACCAATCATCATAATTTCCAGAAAATTCTCGAATCTTTTTATAATCCACATCCAGAATATTGGTACACACAGCATTTAAGAAGTGTCTATCATGAGAGATAACAACCATTGTTCCCTCATGGTGTTGAAGTTGATTTTCCAGCCAAGAGATAGCTGGAATATCCAAGTTATTTGTAGGCTCATCTAAAAATAAAATATCTGGTTTTGGGTATAAAACTTGCGCTAGAAGTACTTTGAATTTATCGCCACCAGTAATGGTACTCATAAGATCATTGTGCATTGAAGATGGAAAATCAAGCGCCTCAAGAATCTTTGTAATCTTTACATCGTATTCATACGTTGGATCCTCTTCACAACAAATGATCTCAAGCTCACCTAGCTTCTCACCAATTGCATCCGTGTACTCTTCCATGTACAATACTTCTTTTTCTTTAATCGCATCGAACAATCGTTTATTTCCCATTAAAACTGTATCAAAAATAGTATGTTCTTCAAAAGCAAACTGATTTTGCCCTAAAACACCTACTTTTTTTCCACCAGCAAATTGAACTTCACCTTCAGTAATATCTTCTTGCCCGCTCAACATCTTTAAAAATGTTGTTTTTCCTGCACCATTAGCACCAATTAAACCGTATCTTTTCCCTGCATCAAGTTTTAAATTAATATCTTGAAACAGTATACGTGCACCAAATGCCTTTTTTAACCCTATTGTTTGAACCATGTTTTTCTAACCTTGTTGATAGTTTTCTACTAATTTTCGCGATTATAGCGAAAATTAGCTGTAAAATCAACTTAATGATCTTTATTTTTATCTGTAAAAATAATACTGTCCAAACTGAATTTTCCTCCACCATGCGCTAAAAAGACAAATAGAAATAACATATAATATAAAGGTATTTCAAAGCCATTATCCCCTGCAGAAAATCCATTGGGTAAATGAACCGTTACAATAGCCACCATCATCACCACAATAAGTGGAACACTAATTGCTCGTGTCATCAATCCAAATGTAAGCAATACCACCCCAAGAAGCTCAGTAGTTGCAGCCATGTAGGCATTTAAAAGAGGTAAGGGAATACCCATTGAATCAAACCATGAAGCCACAGAAGAGATATCTTTCCACTTCATCATGGCA
>JAYEFX010000013.1:0-17822 GCA_034658775.1 Campylobacterota bacterium | reverse complement strand
TGGATTGGTTTTATTTACAAAATATTTAGTACCCTTTGAAGTTGCTGCGGTTATGTTACTTGTAGCAATGATTGGTGGAATTATCTTAGCTGGTAAAAAAATGGATGTATCAATTACAGAATTGACTGAAGAAGCGATTGAACACCATATGACAGATTCAGAGATTAAAAAGGATCTTAAATGACATTAAATGATTATTTAATTCTAAGTACCATCATCTTTATGATTGGTATGGTAGGTGTAATACGAAGAAAGAATCTTTTGATGTTGTTCTTTGCAACTGAAATTATGTTGAATGCAGTTAATATTGGTTTGGCTGCAATCTCTAAATTTCATCAAGATTTGACGGGTCAAATGTTTGCATTCTTTATTATTGCAGTTGCTGCAAGTGAAGTTGCTATTGGACTTGGATTATTAATTCTTTGGTATAAAAGAAGAAACAGTATCGATTTAGATACATTACAAAAGATGGAGGGATAAGAGTATGGAAAGTTATTTATACATAGCATTATTTGCTCCATTAGTAGGATCACTGTTTGCAGCGATGTTTGCAATGAGTAAACGAAATGTAATGATTGGTGTAATTACATCTGCACTGTTGGGTGTATCGATGATTGCGTCATTGAACCTATTGATTCATATCTTTACAACGGGTGAAGTTGTGCATGTTAATATGATGGATTGGATTGTTCTTGGTGGAGTAAATATTCCGTTTGGATTTATTGCTGATCAAGTAAGTGTAACGATGATGGTTGTTGTTACACTTGTATCAACAATGGTACATATCCATTCTATTGGATACATGGATCACGACAAATCGTTTAATCGATTCTTCTCTTACCTTTCAGCATTTGTATTTTCAATGATGATTTTGGTTATGAGTGATAACTTTGCTGGTCTATTTATAGGTTGGGAAGGTGTTGGTCTTTGTTCATGGTTATTGATTGGGTTTTGGTATCATAAAGAGGATGTTGAAATTGTGGATGATATGTATAATTCACCATTTTCAACACTTTCTCCATACTCTTCAATCTCTCCGGGTTTTGCAGCAAATGAAGCGTTTATTACAAACAGAATCGCTGACCTTGGTATGCTCGTAGGGATCTTTTTAATCTACTGGAATATTGGATCGTTACAATACGATACTGTATTTGCCCAAATTGGAAACTTATCACATGGTTTGGTTGTCTTGATTGCTGTGTTCTTATTTATTGGAGCAATGGGTAAATCAGCACAATTTCCATTTAATCAGTGGTTGGCCAATGCAATGGAGGGTCCTACACCAGTATCTGCATTAATTCATGCAGCAACGATGGTAACAGCTGGAGTTTATTTACTTATACGAGCGAGTGAAATTTTCATTATTGTTCCTGAAGTAGGATATTTTATTGCAAGTTTAGGTGCTTTTGTAGCAATATTTGCAGCATCTCAAGCATTAGTAGCAACAAATATTAAAAAAATTATTGCCTTTTCAACACTGTCGCAACTTGGATACATGTTTGTAGCAGCTGGTCTTGGCGCCTATTGGGTGGCACTGTTCCACCTTGCAACGCATGCATTTTTCAAATCAGTATTGTTTTTAGGTGCAGGTAATGTAATGCATGCAACCAATGATGAAATCAATATTAAAAACATGGGTGGATTAAGAAAACATATGCCTTACACTGCATTGATTATGACCATTGCTTCTGTTGCATTAGCGGGGATCTTTCCCTTGGCTGGATTCTTCTCAAAAGATCTGATTCTTGAAGTGGCATTTGGTTCGCATGCGTATATTATTTGGGCAGTTTTATGGATCACTGCTGGATTAACTGCATTTTACTCATTTAGATTGGTTATGTATGTATTTTATGGTGAAGAGAGATTTAAAAAGTTTGGATATCACCCTCATGAAACATATGCCTATGTAATTGCAGCAATGACACCATTGGCATTGTTAGCAATCAGTGCAGGTTGGATGAAGGGACCGTTTGTGGAGATGATCACAAAACAACTTCCAGAGCTTGAAATTCATGCAAGCAGTACAACATTATGGATTTTGATTATTATTACAACGGCTATTGCACTTGGTGGAATCGCCTTTGCGGTATTTAAATACAATAAAGATGGTGAGTTTTACAGTGAAGGTATGAAGCATAGATTTTGCTACAGATTATTAGCAAATCAATATTACATCCCATACATCATTGAAAACTATGTCAATAAGCCGTATTTGGCATTGTCTAAGTTCTCATGGAAAGAGATTGATATGAAGATTGTTGATACCATTGTTGATTCTATTGCAATGGGTATTTACGCAGGTGGAAAAGAAGGTCGTGCAATGCATTCAAGCAACTTGTCTACGGCATTAAAATGGATGGTAGTAGGTTTATTTGTACTAGTATCATTAGCTGTCGCTTTTGGCAGTTTGAAGTAAGGGGGAGTATAAATGGAACACATTTTATCAATATTAATATTTTTTCCAGCATTTGCAGCAGCAATTGGTTTTATGGTCGATAAGGATGCTATACGTACGTACGGTATAATTGTTACGGCTATTGAATTTGCAATTGTATGTTTTATGTGGGTTGGATTTGATACAAATAGTGCAGCGATGCAATTTACAGAGTTCATTCCTATTATTGCACAATATGGAATCAGTTATAATTTAGGGATCGATGGTATATCTTTGGCATTGGTAATCATGACCGCATTTATGACGATGATTTCACTTATTGGATTAACAGAAACACGAGATCTTAAAAACTTAGTTATAACCGTACTATTTTTAGAGATGACAATGATTGGAGTATTTTTAGCTCTTGATGCCATGGTATTTTATGTATTTTGGGAATTGTCTTTGGTACCAATGTTGTATATTGTTGGTGCATGGGGTGGAAAACTTCGTATTTACGCATCAATCAAATTTTTCTTATACACCTTTACAGGTTCACTTGTGATGTTAGTAGGTATGTTGTACCTAGGGTATGTATATTTTCAAACAACAGGAACATGGAGCTTCTCATTACTTGATTGGAACATGTTATTGTTGCCATTTGATATGCAATTATGGTTATTTGCAGCATTCTTCTTAGGATTTGCAATCAAAGTACCAATGGTACCGTTTCATACGTGGCTTCCTTATGCGCATGGTCAAGCACCAACCATTGGTTCGGTTATACTTGCAGCAATTTTACTAAAGATGGGTACGTATGGATTTATTCGATTCTCATTACCATTATTCCCAGATGCATCTGTAGCAATGGTTATACCAATGGCTACATTAGCAATAATTGCAATTGTCTATACCGCAATGGTTGCGTATGCACAAGAAGATATGAAGCAGGTTATTGCGTATTCTTCTGTATCGCACATGGGGGTAATTATTCTAGGAATTTTTGCATTAAATGTTGAAGGTATTGGTGGATCAATTTTCTTAATGATATCTCATGGTATTGTTTCAGGAGCTCTGTTTATGTTGGTTGGGGTTATCTATGATAGGCGTCATACTAAAATGATATCGGAGTTTGGAGGATTGGCAACGGTGATGCCAAAATATGCAGTAATCTATGGAATTATGTTAATGGCATCCGTTGGCTTACCTTTAACTATTGGTTTCGTTGGGGAGTTCTTAAGTTTATTAGGATTTTTTAAAGTATCACCTGTATTAACACTGATTGCAGGATTAACAATTATCCTTGGAGCAGTATACATGCTGGTTATGTATAAAAAATCATTCTTTGGACCCGTAACGAATCCTAAAAATGAAAAACTAAAAGATCTTAATGGAAAAGAGCTAAGTGCTTTGATTCCATTAGTGATGCTGGTTGCATTTTTAGGTATTTATCCAAAACCAATTTTAGAACCTGTTAATACAACAGTTAAACAATTGGTACAAGTGATGCATCTTAAAGCAGTGACACCTGAGGCAAAAGAAAAAATTGCTTCATACAATTCTATCGGGGAGGTGAAATAATGATACCGCCAATTTCAATAGATTTTGCAAGTCTTAATATTGCTTCATTAGTGCCAATGCTTGTAGCTATCGTTGGTGCATTAGTCATTTTATGTATTGATCTATTTAGTAAGCACATGCATAAATCGTTTTACGTTATGTTAACTGTGTTGTTTATTGCAATCGATTTAGGTGCAGTAATTGGATACAGTGGACCTACGCGAGGTTTCTTTGATCTAATGTTGGTGGATGGTATTGCGATACTTTCACAAATCATAATACTTATTGGATCGGGTATGTTTATTTTACTTGCGATGTCTCAAAAGAGATTTCATGAGTATCGATACCCAGAGTTCTTTGCACTGTTCTTATTTATGATTGCAGGGTTCCAATTTATGGTTGCATCAGATAACTTGATATTAATCTTTGTTGGTCTTGAAACAGCATCCATGGCATTGTATACACTTATTGCTATGCATAACCGAGAAAAATCAATAGAAGCTGCGATTAAATACTTTAGTATGGGAGCATTAGCTGCTGCATTTTTTGCCTTTGGTGCAATGATTTTTTATGGTTTAACAGGAAGTGTTGAACTTGGAAAAATATCTGAAGTGTTGATTGCTGCAAACTTTGAGCCATATCCATTGGTTTTAATCGGTGTTGTTTTTATGCTTGCTGCTCTTGGATTTAAACTTTCATTGGTTCCATTTCATATTTGGGCACCGGATGTTTATGAGGGTTCAAGTGCTGCTATGGCAGGATATATCTCTATCATTCCTAAAATTGCAGGATTTATCGTTGCGCTTAGATTTTTTGAAATATTTATTGGTTCAAATAATCTTTGGGTTGAGGCCATACTGTATTTTGTAGTTGTTGTTACCATGACACTACCAAATATGGTTGCGTTAGTACAAACGGATGTAAAGCGTATGCTTGCGTATTCATCAGTATCTCATGCAGGTTTTGTAATGGGTGCTATTTTAATTGGTACAACTCAAGCCACGCAAAGTTTATTTCTATACTGGGTATTGTTTATGTTTACAAATGTTGGATCATTCGCAATGTTATGGGTAAACCGAACTAAAACTGATCATGGATTTCAAAGTGATCATCCATTTGAAAAGTTTTCTGGTTTAGTAAAAATCTCTCCAATTACTGCTTCAATTATGGGATTGTTTATGCTTTCTCTTGCAGGGGTTCCTCCATTTTCAATTTTCTGGGGAAAAATGTACCTACTAGGTGCTGCGGTTAATGCTGAATATATTGTACTGGCTGTTATTATGGCATTGAACTCTGCTATTGCTGCGTACTATTATTTAAAATTGATTGTTTACATGTTCTTAAAAGAGCCAATGCATGATGATCGTATGGAAGTGATGGGAAATGCAAACAATACATTAAAAACGGTAATTGGTATCTCTGCTTTGATTACAGTTGGGTCAGTATTTTTTATCAATCCTTTATTGGAGATGATCTCGTATTATGTTCAAATAAGTGGATTCTAATAAAAAAGTGACAAATAAGTGATAAAAAAGGGAAAGTAGTGATACTTTCCCTTTTTTTATAATGAAATCTTTAAATAAAATTAGATAACATATGAATAATTACTTATATTATGGGAAATAGATGCTTGAAAAACAAATTGATGTAGATAAAATTTCACAAAAAACACATATTAGTGTACTGAACATAAATCATTTACTTAACTTGGAATTTGATAAATTAAATGCTTTAAAAACAAACAGTTTTATAGCTATTATTGAACGAGAGATGCAGATGGATCTGTCTGAGATAAGAGAATCTTCACAAGCATATTATAAAACTCAAAAATCAACACCGAGTGTACTTATTAAAGAGTATGATGAGATAAACAATACAAGTAATAAACTAAAATATATTATTATAGTAATACTTCTTTTGTCAAGTGCGTATGGACTATTTTTAATCTCAAAAGATATGACATTTAACAATGATAATATTACAATCAAAACAATAGAAGATGAAATCATCAATAAACCTGCCAAAGAGATAGTGAAGATTGAAGAGGTGCTTAAAGTTGAAGAGGTTGAAAAGCTCGAAGATGTTGAAGAGGAAAAACTCTCCCCACTTACAGAAGAAGAGATTACTCAAGATACAACAGAAGCAGTTGAACATGACAAACAAGACGTAGAAGATCAGATTAAAGAAGAGATTGCAACAGAACCAATAGAGCAAGTAATTGTAGAAATAGAAAAAAGTATTAAAGTAGTTTCTAAACAAAAGGTGTGGATTGGGGTTACGTATTTAGATGATCTAAAATTTGACAATTTTACAAAAAAAGAGTTTGCATTTGATGCTACTAGAGACTTTGTTGCGGTATTTGGTCATAATTATATAAAGATTATAACGCATGACAATGAATACGATTATAAAAATGAGCAAAGCAAACGACGTATATCTTATATTGATGGTGAAGTTTCAATTATTACAAAAAAAAGCTTAGAAAATATACTAAAAGAGGTTAGGCTTAATAGATAATTTTAGCTAGATACAATCCATTTGCAGGTGCAGGTTTAAAGTTATAGTGTGATTTTTTGTTTAATTGTTCTACAAGTTGGTCAACATTTAACTTACCATCGGATACTTTAAATAAAAACTCCATCATGAGTCGAATTTGACTGCGTAAAAAACCTTTTGCAGTAAATGTGAAAATATATTTATCTTTATGTTGATGAAATCGTGTAGAATAGATTTGACGTACCGTCGTAGTTGTCCCACCACCCGCTTTGCAAAAATACTCAAAATCATGAACACCAATAAACCTTTGTATTGCTTCTTGGATCAGTTGAGGGTTAATATGCTTGTGATAGGTGATGTAAGGACTTTCAAAGGGGTTAGGTTGGGTTGTTGTTACGATATAATGATAGGTTCTTTTTTTTGCGCTGTAACGTGCATGAAAATTATCATCAACAATTTTTATGTGTCGTATACGAATGCTGGACGGTAAATGGTGATTAAGTGAATTTTTTAGTTTCATTAAATCGTTCCAAAAGTTTGGTATTGCACAACTGATAACTTGTCCAGAAGCATGGACATCTTTATCCGTCCTACCACTAAAAATAAGCTTGGTGTGAATATTTAGATTTACTAAGGCTTCAATCAAACAATCTTCAACGGTATTTTTTTCAGGTTGCTTTTGAGAACCATTGTATTTACTTCCATCATACATGATGGTGAGTTTGATAGTCATATTAATATAATGGCTTTAATTGTTTATAATAATAGATATAGATTATGCTCATCCATACAAAAGGAACAATAAAAAGTGAATAAAATAATAATTGTTTTGACAGACTGTAACTAAAGATATAATAAACAGTAATGGCAGCAATGGCATAAAAAGTTGCTTTATTTTTATCGTATCGAGGATTATAATAACTAAAAACAAGAACCAAGAGTAAAGAGATTAGTGGAAATAAAGAGATCAGAATGTAGTAGGAAAAATTTTGCTTAAATTTATCAAGTTTAGGAAGATAGGTTATCCAGTAATTTAGTGAATTGCTAAAAGGTAAAAATCCATATTTTGAAACAGTATTATAGATGTTCATTGTATTAAAATTGATTTGATTGAGGTCATAGGGGTTGATGATAAGTGTTTTTCCCTCAATAAGTTTTAGAGATAGAGAGTTGTTTTTATCTTGAATGACGGCATTACGTGCAAGTATAAATTGATCTGTATTATTTTTTGTTTGAAAAAGTTTTATGTTGTTGTAGGTATTGTTTTTTTTCTCATCCATATAGATAACCCAATCTCCAAATGATTGACCGTATTGGCTGGCTTTGATATTAAATTGTGCTTGTGTTTGCTTATACGCTATAAATTGATTGTTAAGGTGCTCAGATTTAGGAATAAGTCCAAGTGAAATAATAAGCAGTGTAATGGACAATAAAAATGTAATAGGAAGCAACATCTTTAAAATCTCAAAAGGGCGTAAACCAAAACTGGTGATAATAATAAGCTCATATTCACTTGAAAGTTTAGACAAAGCAATCACTGTTGATGCAAAAAAAGATATGGGCAGCGTTAAGAATAAAATATTTGCAAGAGTGTAGGAATACAATTGCATCAATTCAAAAAAATCAATTTTGATAATGGAGGTAAGAGAAGCAATTTTAACTAAAAAAACAATGGAGGTGATGAAAAAAAGCGTTAAGAATATTGGGAAAAAACTCAATGCCAATTGTTTAAAGAGATAACGTTTAAGTAGCTTCATGGAATCAACCAATGTGAAATATTAAATAGATATTCGCATCCAAATCCAAGACTTAAAAAAGGGATAAAAGGTGTTTGAATATCTTTTTTTACCCTACTGTTATAAACAGAGGGTACAATTGCAAACAGCGCAGCCAAAAATATTGCAACCAAGCCACAGAGTGCACCCAACACAGCACCGATACTTGCAACAATGGGCAGATCTCCTTCTCCTAAAGCTTCTTGAGATCTGAGTGCATCATCGTGTACTGCTTTTGATTTAATGTTTTGTATATAAAAAGTTACAATAAAATTTAACAATACAAAACCCCCAGCAAAAAGCATGGCATCAAGAAGGTGCTGTATATTTAAAGGAACTAAACTAAGGCTTAAGAGTAAAATAAACAACAAAAGATAATCCGGAACAGCTTTATATTTTAAGTCAATAAAGGATAAAACAATAAAAAGATAAAACATAACACACATTTGAATAAATTCTAAAGAGAATGAGAGTTTCCAAAATAGAAGCAAAGTGATACCAGCAGTTAAAAACTCCACAATAGGGTATTGGGAACTGATGGCCATTGAACAATGTCGACACTTCGCTTTTAAAAGAATAAAAGACAATAAAGGGATATTATCGTACCACGAGATCGTTGCATTACAAGAGGGACAGTTTGATCGTGGAGTGATAATGGATTGTTGCAATGGCAGACGAATAATCAGTACGTTTAAAAATGATCCAAAAATTAATCCAAATAAAACAACAAAAATATCTATTAGTATCATTTAAACCCCACCAAAACGTCGTACGCGTTTACCAAAATCACTAACAATATCATCAAATTCATTGTGAGTAAAATCAGGCCAATACGTAGCGGTAAAAAACATCTCAGCATAGGCACATTGCCATAATAAAAAGTTTGAGATACGAACCTCTCCACTGGTACGAATCAGCAGATCAACATCAGGTATATCAGCTGTATCAAGGTGTTGATTGATCGCTTCTTCACTAAGTTCCAAATTGTTTTCAATTACTTTTTTGGCAGCTCGTGTTATCTCATCACGTGAACCATAATTTAATGCCAATATTTGTGTTAGACCCGTGCAATTTTTTGTTTTAGCTTCAACGTGCACAATGATATCTTGAAGTTTTTTAGAAAATTTTGATATATCGCCAATAACTTTGAATCGTACATTGTTGTCAAGATAAACATTAAGTTCATTTTTAAGCCAGTTGTATAATAATCGCATCAAAAACTCTACTTCAAGCTTTGGTCGAGACCAATTTTCAGTACTAAAAGCATACAGGGTTAGGTATTTAATACCAATTTGATTGGCATGCACGGTGATTTGTCGAACCACTTTTGCACCTTGTTCATGTCCTGCAGTACGTTTTAGGTTATGCTCTTTTGCCCAACGGCCATTGCCATCCATAATAAGTGCGACATGTGTGGGTACAGTTGTAGCGTGCATCATTTTTAGTCTTTATATTCTTGGCTTAATGCATCAATCACATTTAAAGAGATCTCAAGTTTAGAATTGGTATCAAATACACGTTCATCATTTTTTGTAATCAGTTCAATACTGTTTGTAGAAGATCCAAAAGTATTGTTATGGTCTAAAATATTTAAACACACCGCATCCAGATTTTTGTTTTCCAGCATCATTTTTGCATTGTTTTTTGCTTGATCTTTATCCATCTCTGCTTTGAACCCTACACAAAAAAGATCATTCTTATCTAGGCTGGATAAGATATCTGTATTTTGTTTAAGTTCTAAATTCCAAGTATCTCCAATATCGCTTTTTTTGAGCTTCCCCTCTTGCGGGAATTTTGGAACAAAATCACTCACCGCTGCTACCATAAATAAGTAGGGCTTTTTTTGAATCAGTGTTGGTTGTGAATTGTCCATCAGTGTAGGAGAACTCATTTTTCCTTTTTTTGCAATGCGTAAAGCATCATCAAGAAACTGCTGCATCTCCAATGAATCTTGCACTTGGATGGTATGAATGGTGGAGGGGATATCCCCAAGATCCGTATTGGTCGTTACTAAGCATACGTCTGCTCCTCTGTAGGTTAGCGCAGTGGCCATCGCTTTGGCCATTTTCCCTGAACTAAAGTTACTAATGTAGCGTACATCATCAATCTTTTCAATGGTTCCACCACCACTGATAACTACTTTTCGATCACGCCAATAATCATCTTGAAGCAATTGCATCGCAATAGCAGCATAGATATCATTGA
Organism: Campylobacterota bacterium; assembly: GCA_034658775.1. Classification (GTDB taxonomy): domain Bacteria; phylum Campylobacterota; class Campylobacteria; order Campylobacterales; family Arcobacteraceae; genus JAYEFX01. The sequence continues at coordinate 7,412 of JAYEFX010000013.1, read as the reverse complement.
CTTCTGCCATGGCTCCTTTGCCTACGTCTTGACATGCCAACTCTTTTGTTGTAGGTTCTATAAGTTTAAAGTTACACAGTTTAAGCATCTTTAAACTGGCTTTTGTTAGGGGGTTTTGCAGCATATTGGTGTTTGCTGCTGCACACAACAGTTTAACTCTAGGATATGCCAAGGCAGTTTGCAATAAAATATTATCAGCAATACCATTGCTAAGTTTATTGATTGTATTGGCTGTACATGGAGCCAATACAAACAGATCCGCCCATTTCCCAACACTGATATGGTTGTTTATGCTTTGGGTACTCCAGTCTTCATTTGAGTCATCCAATACGCAGTTTTGAGAGATGGTTTCAAACGTTAGTGGGGTGATGAATTTTTTTGCACTTGGGCTCATGATCACTTTGACTTGGGCATTTTGTTTAATAAGTAAACGGATCAATTCCAAGGTTTTGTAAATTGCAATAGAACCTGTAACACCTATAAGAATTTTTTTATCTTTTAACATCTATTTATCCTCTTTTGCACCAAAGAATTTGTAAAAATATCCAGCAATAGTTTTGGGTTTGGCACGTGTTAGTGTTAACTCACCACTTTTAACATTTTTAGTAATAGTACTTCCTGCTCCAATGATGCAATCATCTTCAAGAGTAATAGGAGCAACCAGTTGTGTGGCACTGCCTACAAATACATTTTTGCCAATGATGGTTTGATGTTTATTTATTCCATCGTAGTTGCACGTAATGGTTCCTGCACCTATATTGGATCCCTCATCAATAACACTGTCGCCTAAGTAGCTTAAATGACCTGCTTTAACCCCAGTTAGGAATGATTTTTTAATCTCCACAAAGTTTCCTACATGGGTATCTTTTAAAACAGATTGTGGGCGAATTCGTGCCATTGGTCCTACATCAGAATTTTGTATTACAGAGTCTTCCACAACAGAATGTGCTTTAATGTGTGCATCAATAATTTGGGTATCACCTAAAAGAGTTACCCCATTTTCAAGAATAGATTCACCCGATATTTTTACACCTTGATCAATATAGATGGTTGAAGGTAAACGCATAATCACACCTGTAGCCATAAAATCAGTTTTGATCCTATCTTGATGGATATCTTGGGCAGCGGCGAGATCAATTTTTGAATTTACCCCTTTGAAGTTTTCTTCATTGACGGTAAAGGGTGATACGGTAAGACCTTGGTCAATTGCCATCTCCACAAGATCGGTGATGTAATACTCTTTTTGAGCATTTGCATTAGAAAGTTTGGGTAAGTTACTTAATAAAAATGTTTTATCAAAACAGTAGATACCTGCATTTGCTGTATTTACTTTAAGTTCTTGATCATTGCAATCTTTTTGTTCTACAATTTTTAGCACCTGGTTGTTTTGAATGATCACTCTTCCGTAGCCTGTTGCATCATCCATCTTTAATACGGACATGGTAATCGCCGTTGAATCCGTAGGAACCAATTTTTCAAGTTCGCTGGCTTGAATAAGTGGCATGTCTCCATTGAGAACTAAAATTTTATCGCATTTTGGAGTGATGTTCATCACTGCTCCACCTGTTCCTGGATAGTTTTCATGGTCTTGAATATGATAATGTACATCATCAAAATAGTGTTCCATGCTTTTTTGTACGCGTGAAGCTTGATGATATAAAACAACATGAATATCATTGCTTAATTTTTTAGCTTCTTTAATGCTGTAGTACAACATCTCCTTACCTGAAATGGTATGCAGTACTTTGGGTGTCGTTGATTTCATTCGTGTTCCTGCACCTGCAGCTAAGATGATTATAGAGAGTTGTTGATCCATGGGTAGTTTATCCTTTATATCCAATTTCATTTTTTAAGTTTTCAATCACTTGTTCGATGGTGAGTCTCATTTTTTCATCGGTGATGTGTCCTGCTCGAAGTTTATCAAGATTAGCGATGCGGTCATTGAAAAATTTAATCACAGCAGGTGCTTTTTTTGAGTGATTGTACATCAGTACACCTGAAGTAATAAGCGCAACAACCAGATTGGTGTGCCCTAAAATCGCGGCATAATTGAGTGTGGTAAATCCAGCATAATCCACACTGTTCATATCCGCACCAGAAGCGATGAGCAATCGTGCGATTTTTTGATTGCCTTTCCATTGAGTGTGGTGCAAGGCGGTTCGACCTTGTTTATCCTTGATGTTTAGGTCGGCTCTTTTGGTTAAGAGTTTTTCCACTACGTCACTGTCATCAGCGATTACAGCTTTGTGAAAAATAGTACGTCCATCGTTATCTGTAGCATTGACATCGACTCGGAATTTAAGAAGAAAAACAAGACGTTCTAGAAACAGTTCTCTCTCTTTTGGACGCTTAATCTTAACTCCCTCATCAATAAGTAATGATAATGGGGTGTTTCCTTCAACATCTGTGATATTAGCATCCGCACCATTGTTGAGTAAAGTTTTGATCAGATCAAGATTATCATAGGTAATGACATCAAACAACATTGTTCGACCATCTTTTCGTGGGATATTTATTTTGGGTTTATGAGCAAGAATACGTTTTAACAATGCCATGTAATCTTCACCTTCAACAATATCCAAAAACTTCCGATTGCTGGGTTTTTTAGAATTTTTTTGAATAAGAATAATTTCAACCAATTCATCCACAAAAGTACGTTCATGAAAGTCTCTATTGTCGATATCAATACCATGATCAAGTAAAAAATCAATCATGGTAATATTGCTCATACCCTCTATTATCGTATCGTAAATGACGGTTTGACCATTTTTATCGATCTGATTTATATCTGCACCGCTGCTTATAAGAAACTCAATCGTATCATAGCTTTTTCGTTCAATCTCTCTAAATAGGACAGTTTTCCCTTGGGCATCTGTTCGGTTGATTGCTAAACCATGTTCAATTAAAATGGTAGTGAGTTTGATGTAATTTCGTTTTTCCTCGATAAGTTTATATTTTCCTTCGGCCATGGCAAATTCATCTTTTAAAATACTAATGATTTTAAGAATCTCATCGAGTATGGTTTTATCAAAAGCATCTTTTTGATTGAGTTTAATCCCTTTTTGTATCAGTATCTCTATGGTTTTTAGATTATTTGAACCCAGTAATACAGCATTAAACATTATATTTTGCCTATTTTCATCATTGATGTGGATATTGATCCCGTTTGAGATTAAAAAATTTGCAACATCTGAATTCTCCTGCAATACAGCATTAAACAGGGCAGTTTGCCCGTGGTCATCAACAATATTAATATCTTCTGTATTGTTTAATATCTCACGAAGGATATCAATATCTTTTCCAGAAACAGCATCAAACAATGCCGTTCTTCCATAGTTGTCTTTAAGTGATAAATCTGGATTAAATGCCATTAGGATTTTAAAAATACGTGCATTACCTTCTAATGCAACATCTTGCATGATGGTTCTTCCTGAATCATTGACATAATTGACATTGGCTCCACTGGACAATAAAAAGCGGATCATCACTCCATCTTCTTTATCTACAGCTTCATTTAAAATGGTTTTACCGTAATTATCTTCATCATTGACGCTCATTCCAGATTCAAAAAGAATTTTTAGAGATTCTATACGTTTTTTTCGAACCAGTTCAAAAAGGATAGTTCGTCCATGGTTGTTTTTTGTATTAACGGTTGCCCCGTTGCTGATCAGTTTTTTGATTTTTGATTCATTTAAATAATCTTTTAATAACTCTTTTTCCAAGGCTTTATTTGGATCTTTGGTTAAAAAATTTAACATGCACTACCTTTTTGTCTATAATTAGGTAGATTATATCGAATTATCGATTAAATTTACGATTTCTTCCTCGATAGGGACGTTTATTATGATGCTCTTTAGAGTGATGCTGTGTTGGTCGTTTGGGTTTGATATTTGCTTTGAGTGATTTTTCTATAAATTGATTGATTTTTACTCTGTTTTCCAGTGCTTGTTGCGTATCCGTAAAGTGATTGGGAAACTTATACGATAGCCATAAATACAGAGAGATTTTTTTAACTTCATCTTCTGCTTTTAGAAGTTCTGCCTCAGATTTGGCTACTTTGCCAATATGTGCAGAGGTTTTGTACGAAACGTTTTGATTGTTTTGTACGCTGCGTATGTAAAACATAAAAGCACTGCGTATCAAAGGGGCATTAATACTCACTGGTGCTTGTGAAAATAAGAACTTCTCTTCCAGTTTCATCTGCGTGGTGTTGTCCAAGATTTTGGATATTTGCAGCATCCCTTTGAGATTGGCTGCTTTAAATGGACCTGTAAAATTCATGTGTCGAGCAAAATAGTCCAGTATCTTATACAAACTTTTGGTTTTGAGATGATTGCTAAGCTCTTCAATTTGAAAAGGGGTGGCTTTAACCCCAAATGGTGGTTTATTTGTTGGTATGGGGGAATTAAACTCTTCAGTGATGTGCGCTAGAACTTTTCGACTGTTAAGCGCTCCTATGTAACCCACTTCATGGTGACCATAACGGCCTGCACGACCCGCTATTTGAATAATCTCTTGAGCCATTAGTTTTCGTTGAGATATGCCATCAAATTTGGTATCGGTGGTAAATAAAATGGTTTTAATGGGCAAGTTTAACCCCATGGCAATTGCATCGGTTGCAATCAACAGATTTGTTTTGCCTTCACGAAACCGTTTGGCTTCCTCTTTTCGCACTTCAGGTGAAAGGTTACCGTACAGTACGGATACATTGTAAAACTTTGAAAGTTTTTGTTTGTATTTAAGCACATCATTTCGACTAAATGCAATGAGTGCAGTGTAGGGTTCAATCTCTTTCATCGCTGTTGCGCGTGGGAGAACTTTAAGATCATTGATCCGTTTAAATTTTTCTACGTAAAGGGGCTCATCTAAATATTTGGCAATTTTTTTAATCGCTTCAAGAGCATTGACACTGCCCGTCATGATCACTTTTTTTGCAGGAGACCCAACAATGGCATTTACCCATGCCCATCCTCGATCGATGTCGCTTAGCATCTGCACTTCATCGATGACACAAACGTCCACATCCATATTGAAATCAATCATCTCAATAGTTGAGCAGATATGTCCTGCTTCTTCATCAAAAATTTGTTCTTCACCTGTAATAAGAGAAGCAGCTATATCATTGTTTTGAAGTGTTTCATATCCTTCTAGAGCTAAAAGTCGCAAAGGTGCAAGATAGGTTCCACAATGAGCTTTTTGCAACTCCTGCATGGCGGTATAGGTTTTCCCGCTGTTGGTGGGACCTACGTAAAAGTGCAGTTCACGCTTGATGCTCCGTGCTAGTGGATATAAAGATTTAAGATCACAATTAAGTAACGTTTGAAGTTGTTCTTGCCAATTATTTTGCATGTGGTATAATATCATAATTATTTTAAGGGACGATGATGAATTGTGATTATTTTGGAAAATGTGGTAGTTGTACTTTAGGAACCATGAGCTATGATGAACAGCTTGATTTAAAAGTTCAAAAAGAGCTGGAACGTTTTAAAGATTTTTATGCAGAGGCTTTTGATATTGTACGCAGTGACGATGGAGCATTTCGAAATCGAGCGGAGTTTCGAATCTGGCGAACGTATGATGAACACAATAATGCAAAACTAAATTATGCGATGAATGATATGAACAAAAAAGCTTTGCCTATTGAGTCTTGCAGTATTGTTTCACCACACATTGCAACTTTGATGCCCGAACTTCTTGAGGCAATTGCACAAGAAGATAAATTGAGTTTTAAACTTTTTACGGTTGAATTTCTAAGCTCAACCACTGCAGATATGCTCATAACCTTGATTTATCATCGAAAACTTGATGATGCTTGGACATTAAAAGCAAAACAACTTGAAGAAAGATTCAAAGTCAAAATTATTGGTCGAAGTCGCAAACAAAAAGTGATCTGCAGCGATGATCATATTGATGAGGTATTGAGTATCAATGATCAAGAGTTTAAATTTGTCTACAAAGAGGGCGGATTTACTCAGCCTAATCAAAAAGTAAATGTGCAGATGATCCAATGGGTTATCAACAATAGTAAACATGGTGATGATCTGTGTGAGTTGTATTGTGGGGGTGGAAACTTCACTCTACCTTTGAGTACAAAGTTTGATAAGGTTTTAGCAACTGAAATTAGTAAAACCTCTATAAAATCAGCCAAAGAAAACTGCACCCTTAATGAAATAGACAATATTGAATTTATTCGTATGAGCAGTGAAGAATTTGTACAAGCGCGACAAGGTGTGAGAGAATTTAGACGTATGGCTGAGGTTGACCTTAGCACTTATAATTTCTCCACCATTTTTGTGGATCCTCCTCGTGCTGGATTGGATGATACGACACGAACATTGGCTCAAGAGTTTGATCAGATTATCTATATCTCATGCAATCCTGAAACGCTTCATCGTGATTTAGAAGTCTTAATGCAAACGCATGCAATAGAAAACTTTGCTTTGTTTGATCAGTTTGCGTATTCTAGGCATATTGAAAGTGGAGTAGTACTGAAACGAAAAATATAATGGCTTGACAGCATATTGAAAGTATGGTAAAATATGGTAATTATCTAGGAGTAAGTGATGACTAAAAAAATGACAATAACACTTGAAGAAAATTTAATAGAAGAGTTGAGTTCTGTTGCAATGGAAACAGGGAAAAAGAAAACGCAGGTAGTAAGAGAAGCATTGCAAGATTATTTTGATACATTAGCCGTCACTAAAACTGTGCAAGAGTATAAAATGGGTACGTTAAATACAGTATCGCATAAAGATGTAAGAGATTCACTTGGGTTATAATATTGAATATGATCCAAAGGCATTAAAACAATTACAAAAAATGGATAAAAGTATAGCATTAAAAATTCTAGATGGGATAGAAGAATTTTCCACTAATCCAGTTTTGACAAAAATTAAAAAGTTAAAAACACCTTTTGATGGTGCATACAGATTAAGAGTAGGGGATTATCGAGTGGTTTTTTTTCAAGAAAATGATTTGATGCTTGTATCTAAGATTGCCCATAGAAAACAAGTTTATAACTAGCTTTTGATGAGATTATATGAGGAGAATAATATGATGGAAAACAGTTCAATTCCCAGTGATATACTAAAAATACAAAAAAAATTGGCAACATTTGAAAAAGGGTCACGAAACTACAATAAATACGTGAAAATACTTCGTAAACATATCAAAAACCACACGATGCAAAAAAGAGTTAAGAGCAATATCAAGACTATTGAGCAAGTGCAAGAAATTAGTGGGTATTAAATACAAGTGTATAATACTTATAGACATTTCTAAAATTTAGTTTATAAATTAGATAAAATAAGTATTTTTTCTAGAAAGCCCTATATTATAGGAAACAGTTTAGTTATTTTAAGCATTAATTAAGACATGTTAAAATATAATCTACACATATAAAACTATACACA
>JAYEFX010000012.1:0-3964 GCA_034658775.1 Campylobacterota bacterium | reverse complement strand
CTAAAAATGCTGTTTTAACTTCAGGCTTTAAAATCATATCAGATTTATTAATTGGCTGCCAAGCTTCGATACTCGAACCATCAAAAGGCATACCAAAATCAAGTTGATTATTTGTAACCGCACTCATTCTATAACTGATATGATGCCAAGCACCTTTAATATCTGTAAATCTAAAATCTACAAACTCAACCTCATGTTCTTTACAATACTCAAAAAACTCTTCTGTGTTATTTACGAATTTACCCATTGTTTCTCCTTGGAAATTTTAATTTAATTATTGTATCGTATTTGGAGTAAAAGGAAAATAGTAATACTGTCTAAAAAATATACAATTTTGAATTTGTTTAAAAATCGACCATCTTAATTTTCCGATTTTTATAAATTGCACAAGAGCTGTATCCCACCTCTTTTGCCAATGCTACAGCTTGGTCATACTTAAAACCTACTTGATCAACACTGTGTGCATCAGATCCAAAAGTGATCGGAATGTCCAATTCATACGCTTGCGTTAATAACGTTTTACTGGGGTAAGCTTGAGCAATTGGCTTACGCAAACCTGCAGGATTGATCTCTATGCTCATGTTTGATTTTTTTATTTGTTGCATGGTTTCGTGTGCAAGAATACGAATATCTTTAGTGGGCATAAATTTAAACAACTTAATCAGATCCAAATGCCCTACAATATCAAAATGTTGTGTTTTTGCCATTTGAGTAATCGCATCAAAATAGTCTTCCCAAATTTTGTTAATATCTTTATTTTTATATTCACCAATAAATTCAGGGTTATCAAATCCCCATTTATCAATAAAATGTACCGACCCAATCAAATAATCAACATTGGCATTAAGTACCTCATCAAAAATATGCCCTTGTAAATAATCTACCTCATAACCCAATAAAACAGTTATTTGATCTTTATATTTTTTTTGCAAATGCAACACTTCATTTTCATATCCAGCCACTTGGTCCAACGACATACGATACTTTGGATCAAAATCCATGGGAGCATGGTCTGAAAAACCATACACATCTATACCCAATTCAATGGCACGCAAGATATATTCTTCCATCGATCCTGTAGCATGATTGCATCGCGTGGTGTGATTATGCAGATCTACTCTCAAATCAATACAACCTTATTTCGTCCGCTGTTTTTAGCTTCATAGAGATTTTCATCTGCTTTTTTCATCATCTCATCAAATGAACCAACAAGCTGCATGGTCGCTCCAATTGAAACCGTGTACTTTAAACTTAAACGCTGTGTAATTTCAATGATATTTTCTTCAAAAGCTTTACGTATCATTTCAAGTTTTGAATTTACCTCTTCAAGAGTGTATCCATTTAGAACCACACAAAACTCTTCCCCACCCAATCGAGCGATAAGTGAACCTTCATTGATATTTAAGCGCAATATTTTTACTACTTCTTTAATGGCAATGTCCCCAATATCGTGTCCATATCGATCATTGATATTTTTAAATTTATCAATATCAATAATGGCCGTACACAAAGGAGTATCTTTTGCTTTTGCTCGTGCATACAACTCTTGTACCACATCAAACAAATAGCGTCGGTTATACATCCCCGTTAAAAAATCCTTATTTGCTTTTTCTTGCGTAGCTTCAAACAGTTCAAGTACCTCAAGCGTATTATTCAATCTGGCATAAAACTCTTCGTTGGTAAACCCTTTGTATAAAAAATCATTCGCACCGTATTTTAAAAACTTTGAAGGTATTTTTTTATTGTCCGAACCCGATGTTACAATAATACTGACTCTATCTTTTTTGTATTGTTTTCGTATGTTTCGGGTTAATTCCAAACCATCCATGATGGGCATATTGTAATCCGTAAATACAATTCGAATATCAGGGTTTTCTTTTAACACCTTCATCGCTTCTTGTCCATTGTACGCCACCAAACAATTTAATTGGTAACGCTGTAGAAGATCTTGCATTTGGGATACAAAAACTTTTGAATCGTCCACCACTAAAACTTTCATCTCTTTATTTCGAACCAGTCGTTTTAATACTTCAAGAACATAGCCAATGGCAAAACCTCCATCCTTGATAACATAATCCACAATACTTTTATTGCGGTAAAAAGATTCATCGTCTTGAATTTCTGATCCTGTTAATACAATCGTAGGAATATCAAACTTGGTGACAAAATCAACCACTTCACCATTAGGAGCGTCAGGAAGATGCAAATCTAAAAGTGCCGCAGCAAATTTACCACGGTATTTAAGTAAAGCATCCGCACACTCTTGTTTAGTATTGGCAACAACTCCATGATACCCCAACTCTTCATTGATTAAAACTTTAAGTGAAGTTGTTATAGTTTTACTGTCATCAACGATAAGGATAAAATTCATTAAAGAAGTACTCCCGCCCCATCAATTTTGGTACTTCGATTTAGTGCATATTTTCTTTTTGAATCAATCAAGTCATATTTCCATATAGGAGCAGAAGCTTTAAAATCTTCCACAAACTCATCAATCATCTCTAAACCTACTCGGCGCTTGGGCGAACACACCGCTGCAATATACGAAGAGGTGTGATTTGGTACATCTCCTATTGAATGCGCCATAAGCACCATGGCATTTCGTGCTTTTGCTTTTTCTTGCCACGCATCAAACCATGAATTTAAAATAGGTTCATAAATATCAAAACTCAATCCATCAATTCCATCTTCATCACGCACAACGCCAACAAATGTAATAATAGCACCATAGTTGCTGTTTTTAAATTGATTGTACCACGCATTGGTAATTTTCTCTACAGGCAAATCACCTTGGAACAGTTGTACTCCTAAAGCATCTTGATTCATGTTCACCCTCCACATACAGGAGGTAAAAGGGAGATTTTGTCACCATCATTTAATACCGTATCTTTTGAGCAAATCATCACATCATTAATCGCAACAGCACAATTTTCCAACCATGATATAATCTCTTCATCCCCTTTAAGCACAGTACTAAGTTGACTTAAATTATCGATATCCAATTGCATTGGTGCTTTGCCAATGGGCCCTAAAAACTCTACTGTTACCATCTTAACCCTTTTTTTACTACTAATTAGGTATTATACCAAAAATATTTTAAGGAGACCATTAGTAGTGATTTTTGCCAAAATAGATTTTATCAATTTATTGCCATTTTACATTTTTATTAAAAAAAGTATTGCCTCATCGCAGATCAAGGCAATCATTAATTACAAAAAATCTTACCCCTCAAACATCAATAAACAATTTAAAAAACATCAAATAGATGCTGCTTTTATCTCCTCCATCGCATCACGAAAGTGTCAATGTTTAAACATTGGTATTGTTGCTCAAAATGAAGTCTTATCCGTACTTAGTCTTAAAGGATCTTATGAAAAAGATTTTCAATCCGATACTTCAAATGCCTTAGCACAAATACTCAACATCAATGGTAAAGTACTTATTGGAGACAAAGCACTGCAACATTACTACAATGATGATCATAAAGATTTTATTGATCTGGCCAAAGAATGGAAAGCTCAACATCATCTCCCTTTTGTTTTTGCACGTTTATGCGTACACAAACACTCTGGGTATCTAACAAAATTAAGCACCAAATTTCTTAAAACCAAGGTTAAAATCCCACAATACATCTTAAAACAATATGCACATCGATCGGGCTTAACTCCAAAACAAATTATCCATTATCTGGAAAAAATCTCCTACACTATTGGATATAAAGAGGAACAAAGCCTTAAAAAATTTTTACAACTAACAAAGGATCTGTCATAGATATTTTTCAATCCATTATCTTAGGTATTATTGAAGGTATTACCGAATTTTTACCCATCTCTTCAACCGGGCATCTTATTGTTGCAAGTGAATTTTTAGGTATTGATCAAAATAATATTACAAAAGCTTATGAAGTTATTATCCAATTTGCAGCAATATTAGCCATAGTATTGTGCTACAAAGAAAAATTTAG
>JAYEFX010000011.1:0-3972 GCA_034658775.1 Campylobacterota bacterium | reverse complement strand
CCAAAATTTAGATAAACCTTGTGATTTATCCTCTTTTGTCAGCGTTATTCCTAAACCATTATCTTCATCTATACGTGGTTTTTGTACTTGTTGCGTTTGTGAACCTTTTGTTGTGTTTATGGGTTCAGATTTTGTTGGTGTTTGTGGTATTGGTTGTGGTTTTGGTGCTTTTGGTGTTTGTTTGTAGTATCTGAGTTTTCTATTAGAATCAAGCTCAAATGTTGTGTTTTTATTTAAACCATAAAAAATTAATCCTACAATTGTTGACATGCTTTGATCATCAAAACTCATCCATCCATTTTTGATATTAAAAGGGTTGGCTACTTTTATTGGTATATCTCCAAAAATAGCCGATGCCAATTTTTTAATTCCAGGAAGTTTACTCATCCCACCGGTTAAAACAATTCCTGCGTTGATGGTTTCATTAACACCACTTTGATGCATCATATCTTTGATCATGATAAGTGTTTCTTCAACACGAGCATGTATAATTAAGCCAATACGATCCAATGAGTGTTCAGATTGATTTTGCTCATCACCAATGGTTGGCATTTTAATTCGCTTGATACTATTTGCATTGTCTGCGTCTAAAGGGTAAAGAGTACCGTACTTTGTTTTTACTTCTTCAGCTGCATTCATTGGGGTATGAAGCATAATTGAAAGGTCTTTAGTGATGTTCATTGATCCAATAGGTAAAAAATCATTATAGATAATAGCATTACCTTTGAACAGCGAAATTTCCGTAGTGCTTCCACCTAAATCTATCACGGCAACACCTAAGTTTCTTTGTTCCTCTTCCAATACGGACAGTGCTGAAGCATAACCGTTTAAAACAAAGTTATTGACTTCAATATTGGCATTGTTCAGTGCACTTTGAATATTAATCAGTGCCGTTTTTTTAGCCGTGACAATATACACAGAAACGTCTAATCGTGATCCATTCATGTCTAATGGATTTTTTACTTCATTGGCATCATCAACTTTAAAAAAGATTGGTATTACATGGATAACTTCGTAATCAGGTACAATAGTTGAGTTGTACAAGGCGGTTTCAAGTACCAGTTTGATCTCATTTGGTGTGATCTGTCCATTGGGGATGTTGATTGAGCCTGTACTTCGGATACTTCGTGTGTAGGTTCCTGAGATTGAGACAACCGTTGAATCAACATCTTGTCCAAAACTTCGCTTGGCACTGTCTGCGGCTGCTTTGATGCAGCCACTGGCTTTATCAATATTTATAATGGAACCTTTGTTGATCCCTTCACTAGGTGCTGTACCTGTACCTAAAATATTAATGGTGTCATAATCATTTTTGGCAATAACAGCAGTAACATTTATGGTACCTATATCAATTGCTAAAAGAGTGTTTGACAATTTATTTTCCTTGATCTTTATATGAATAAACTTCATATTGCATACGAAGCTTTTCCAGTAAACTTTTCATTATCTCATTATTTTTAAGATTTTCAATTGAGGTTTTGATTGAATTCTCTTTTGCAAGATCTTCATTTCCTAAGCGACTTTGTAAAATCTCATAAATAATTGCTTTATTCTCAATTATAATAATATCTTTTTTTGTTGTCATTGTAAATAGTTTTGTTAAAAACTGTTGAGCTTGAGGTGGAGTCAGACCATCTATCTTACCTGCTGATTGCGTTGAAACAAAACCGATATTTTTACCTTGAAAGTTTTCCAATTGTTTTTTTGCTTCATCTTGAAGTGCAGATGTTTTAAGTGTGTTCAGTAAATCTTCATTTGCCAAACTTTTCGCTTTTTCATAGCTCAGTGCCTGTGGCTTGATCTGTTTGATCACTTTTATGGTGATGTACTCTTTGTTGTGTACAAATGGTTTTAAAACTGTTCCTGTTTTTGCCTCTTGAATATTTTTAATATCTTCTTGAGCATAAGGCAGTTTGGATTCAAACAGTGTCAGTGTTGTTTCAAATTTTTGTTTATCTTTTTTAAGTTTTAGATATGATTTAAGTGCCGTTTTTTTACTTAGTTTTGCATTTAAATCAAAATTAATTTTTTCTTTTGCCTCTTCAAGTGTTTGAATTTTTCCATCTTCTTTGAGATAATCAAATTTATTAACCGTATAATGTTCTTCAATATCTTTATCGCTATGCATCATTGTATTGTCAATCGATGTTGCAAATGTTTGAAGTTCATAAGAGGGTTCAGACATGTAGTTGTTGCTGTTCTTTTCCCAATATTGTTTAACTTGATCTTCCGTAGTTTGAGGATTTAATGTATCACCATCAATAATTTGAATTTTAAGCTCATCTTCGAGTAAAAAAAGTTTGCTCAATGTCGCAAGCTCTTTTTGGCTGCTTGTTGCAGTAAAAAGGCTTTGTACTTTTCGTAAGATCACATCTTGCTTAATTCTTTCCTCAAAATCAGTTGGTGTTGTTCTGTTTTGAGCAAGAACTTTGATGTAGGTGTTTTTATCAAAACGTCCATCAACAATAAATGCAGGCATCTGTACCAGCTCTTTTGCAATATCTTTTTTTGTAGCACCAATACCTAACTCTTCAGCATAGTTCAGTAATAGATATTTTTGAATAATTGCATCTAAAGCTACATCTTGAAGTTTAAACTTTTCCGCCATCTCTTGATTGAATTCAGTCCCAAACATCTGTGAATATTGATTGTAAATATTATTGTATTCATCTTGTAAAGCAGAGAACTTTACCTCTTTTTCTCCAACCTGAGCTACGGCTCCTTGTGATTTTCCAAAGTCGTAACTTCCCCATCCAACGAAACCAGCACCGACAAACGCTATTGTACTTATCCAGATTGTAGGTATAAGCCAATTCTTACGCTTTTGCATCCATGTCATCATATAAAATAATCCTCAAATTTTTTTAGATATATTACAAAATGTTGCCTTTGTAAATGGTTAAGGTTGAATGAAACTTAATTCTAGTTCCCAAGTTGTACTCACCTCACTCTCGTTCCCAAGTTGTACTTCTCTCGTTCCCAAGTTGTACTTGGGAATTTCTCTCGTTCTCTCGTTCCCAAGTTGTACTTGGGAACGCATAGGAATAGTTTTGTATGCATTTACCAAACGGTACAAACATCAATCAACCCTTTTACCCCTTCATAATCTCTAGCGCTAGAGTATCTCCAGTATTTAGCTTCTTCAATGTAGCCTCTTTTGATAGGATTGTTGTGAATATAATTAATTCTATCCAACATCATTTGGTCATTTTGAATGAGTCTAGGAGATATTCCCTCTTGCCATAACTGATACGTAGACTGCTTTTTATGTGCTTTTTTATAAAATGCCAATTGATCTAAAATAGTTTTTACATTTTGCATTTGAAGATAACTTAAAATCTCTTTTGCCGTGTGCGCTTTAAACTTTTGCATTGATTTTGCTATATCATGGCTTGATGCTATTAAATGAAGATGATTTTCAAGTATTACATAAGCGTACAATTTTAGATTGTCTGATTGTTGAAGATATTTTAAACTGTCAAATATTATAGTGGTGGTGTCAATTCTAGTAAATATTGGTATCCAATGCAATATGGTACAGGTCATAAAATAGGGATGTGTTGGTTCACTGATTGTATATCTACTTCTTCCCATAAGAACTCCTTGAAAATGTATAATGAAAGTTTAGCAGATTTTTTTAGGTTGGATTAATTTTATTGCATTTTGTAATGTTTTATATTATATTTGTTTTCTTTTAGAGTGGCTCTGGTTCCAAGGTTTCACTCACCTCACACAGTTCCAAAATTTCACTCACCTCACTCTAGTTCCCAAGTTGTACTCATCTCACCCTAGTTCCAAAGTTGTACTCATCTCACCCTAGTTCCCAAGTTGTACTTGGGAATTTTTATCTTATTGTTTGATTAGCGTTTGGTATGCATTCCCAACTGGAAGTTGGGAACGAGAATAACTTAAGCATTATTATTCACATGTAAGTTAAATGTAGTTAAAGCTGTTCCTCCATCTGGATTTACA
>JAYEFX010000010.1:0-4000 GCA_034658775.1 Campylobacterota bacterium | reverse complement strand
ATATTGATCAGGTGTTTGCACAAAGTGAGGTTGATAAAAACCGACTTGAGCAATTGGGTGCTTCCAATGTAGAAGTGATTGGAAACATCAAATTAGCCAATTTACCCAAGGTGACAAAAAGCTTAGGGAAACAAAAAGAGTTGCTTATCACAGCAGCCAGCACTCATGAAAATGAAGAGCAGTTAATATTGGATGCACATGAACGTAGTCATGGTAAACTGATTATTGTGCCACGACACCCTGAACGATTTGAAAAAGTTGATCAATTGATACGTGAAGTTGCGCGCATGAAGTGTTTGAGTTATCATCGCTATTCACAAAAAGAAGATTTCTCAAGTGATATTATACTGGTGGATTGCATGGGTGAATTAAACAATATTTACGCTATTAGTGATGTGGTGATTTTAGGTGGAGCATTTGAAAATATTGGTGGTCACAATCCAGTAGAACCAGCTTTTTTTGGTGTAAAATTAATCTCAGGAAAAAAGATTTTTAACCAAAAAGCGCTGTTTGATTGTGTTAATGATTTTGTCTTAATAGACAATAATGAACTCAAACAAACCTTAGATAATATCGAATATTTAACGCATAGCTCACTTAAAAAGGTTGGACAGCTAAAGCCAATCGTTGAAGCTATTAATCGATATAATAGTTAAAATTTAGCCAATACAATTTATAAAAAAAGGACAGATAAATGTCAAGTGATAAAGCCTATAAACTTTTAGCCCTTCAAGAGGGTATCTCAAACTCAAAAGCAAAAGATCTTATTGATAAAGGATTGGTAAGCGCACGTGGTCGTAAGATCACCATCGCTCGTGGTGAAATACCCGCAGATACTTCTTTTACAATAAAAGCTCTTGCTCCTATAAAAATGATTTTTCAAGATGATGATATCTTGGTTGTGGACAAGCCAGCACACATGAATACACAAGAAATAGAGACAAAATTTCCGCATGCTATTTTATTAAATCGATTGGATAAAGAAACAAGCGGAGTGATGCTGTTTGCCAAAAATGAAGAGTTCCGCTCTAAAGCAATTAGTGAGTTTGCTCAAAATAGAGTCTACAAAGAGTATGTTGCTATTGTTGAAGGTAAAGTGATTGAAGAGGAAACGATTGATATCCCTATCTCAACGGTAAAAGGGAAAAAAGCACGCAGCCGCTTAGATCGAAAAAAAGGGAAACCAGCAACAACGCATCTCTTTCCTATGTTGGTGGAGGGTAATAAAAGTAAAGTTAAAGTGGTGATTGATACAGGACGAACGCATCAGATACGTGTGCATTTAGCCGCACTTGGATTTCCTATTATTGGTGATGCAACGTATGGGAAGCCTGCTGCAAATGTTAACCGTGTATTGTTGCATTCAAAAATTACAAAAATCTTTGATTACACATTTGAATCCAAAGAGCCAAGAGAATTTGGTGTGTATGGACTGTAGATGTTAAAAAAAGTAGATAATTCAAAATGTGGTTACGTATCGGTTATTGGTCGTCCTAATGCAGGAAAAAGTTCACTGTTAAACTGGTTTTTAGGTGAAAAGATAGCGATGGTTTCCCATAAAGCAAATGCTACACGAAAACGATCAAACATCATTGTGATGCACGAAGAGGATCAAATTATTTTTGTTGATACTCCTGGATTGCATGAAAAAGAGAAATTGATCAATCAATTTATGCTTGATGAAGCCCTTAAAGCCATGGGGGATTGTGATCTGATTTTGTTTTTAGCTCCCGTTACGGATAAGCTTCGACATTATGAAGACTTTTTAGCTAAAAATAAAAAAAATATTCCGCATGTGTTGTTGCTGACAAAAACAGACTTTATCTCTAAAAATGCACTTTATGATCGCATGAAAGAGTATGAAAAATACAATGACAGATTTTTATCCATTGTGCCCGTATCCATTCAAAAAGGATCAAAACAAGAAGATATTTTAGATGAAGTAGTGAAACATCTTCCTGTTCATCCTTATCTTTATGATCCAGAAATTTTGACGACGGATCATCTGCGTGATATCTATAAAGAGTTTATTCGAGAATCGGTCTTTGAGAACTTAAGTGATGAGATCCCTTATGAAACAGATGTGGTGATTCAAAGTATTGAAGAGAAGCCAAAAATTGATGTGATTAAAGCAAAAATAGTGGTGGAAAAATCAACTCAAAAAGGGATGATTATTGGAAAAAATGCAGTCACCATCAAACGTGTTGGAAAAGCAGCACGAGAAAAAATTGAACAATTAAGTGGTAAAAAAGCATTTTTAGAACTTTTTGTTGTGGTTAAAAAAGGGTGGACAAAAAACAAAAAAGATCTTAAAGATATGGGATACAACATCGATTAAACAATTTTATACATTATATTAAGATAATAGTAACTATTATTTTAATATAATTATAGATGGATCAAACTCAAACTCAAAGTACGCTTAGCGTAGATGAAATTTATTGTCAAACTATTGATGCAACACAAGCAATTCAAACACAATATTTATACGATTTTATTCAAACCAATACAGACAAAAAATCCTCTTCAAATTTTTACGCTACGTATGTGCAAAATGCACATTGTTACGCTGTGATTGCTGTAGATGATTGCACCAAAATACAAATGCTTGAACCTCAATATTTAGAATCACAGTGTGATGGTCTTTACGAACAGTATCATTTGTTTATTACCCCTAAGTATTTTGCACTATTTTGTAAAACGAATTTGATCTATTGTAAAACATATAATGAAACGATGAGTCATCATGATATAGAGCAATACACGCAACAAATATTTCAAATATCTAAATTTGATGTACGTGTATTTGATATTCAAGAGTACATGAAAATTCAACAAAAACACGTAAAAACTAAACCCATAGCATGGCTTAAACAAAAGAGTTTATGGGCAAGAGTAAGTACAATGTATAAAATATATATGATGATATTGCTGATTTTCATGGTTTATCCCTATGAAAACAAGAACAATGCGTCGCAGTATCTTGTGCATAAAAAAAACTACGATCAATTTACACGTTCCATCTCATGCACGAAGAGCATGATTGTGCACATAAATAAATATTTTTTATTTATACACAAAGAAAAGTTAACGCTTAAACACATAAAAGCTACGCGAACTACTGCAACAATGGATCTTCAAAGCGATTCGAAAGAAAAAATTTATAATTTTATCAATCGTGTATCTTCAAATATTTATTTAGAGCATATCACGTTTAATGCTAAACACAATATTTACAACGCAAGGGTCAAATTTGATCTATTTTAAAACATTTTTTTTGTATCTGATCCCATTTGTTTTTGTTGCAGGAGTGCTGTTGATATTTTACAGTGAATCTAATCATGTTCAACACAATGAATTTCTAGAAAAGATACACGAACAAAAAAAATTTTTGACCACGCAAAACACAATAGATATCTTAGAATCCTTGGAAAAGGTTGCACAAAAACATGAGGTGCAGATTATAAAAATTGTGCATCAAGATGAAAGAATTGTAGCGTATCTTAAAGCTTCGTATTCAAATGGTATGATTTTTTTAAATAAAGCAGAGTTGATAAACAAGGCATTAAATATTCAGTCTATGCAAATGGACACAATGAAGAGTTCATCCGGGATTAAAATTGTGGTCTATTTTAGTTTGGGGCAAAAATTAAATACGTATAGGTTTGAAGATTTACAAAACAGATTATTTAACCCTTTTGTTCTAATCAAAGAGCAAGAGCATAAGTTTAAATTGCATGCAGTAATAGGTGACATCGCTTATGTGGATCAATTTATTGTAAAACACAAAGATACGTTTAAAGGGTATAGGGTAGAACATATTGGTAAAAATACCGTTACATTGAAAAAGAATACTCAAAAATTGATTCTAAAGGTTTATGATGAATAAAATAAATGATGAGATAATTCAATATAATTTACTTGAATTAATAGATTGCAGTCGATTACAACAAGAGGCGATACTGCCTTTAAAAAAAACACAATTGTACTTGGAAGTGGG
>JAYEFX010000009.1:0-4053 GCA_034658775.1 Campylobacterota bacterium | reverse complement strand
CTTCTGCTTTTTTAATGCCTCATATTTATACATTATTAAATATTATCATGCTACACTAAAGCACTAAACTAAACGATTATATGGAGTTCAAATGAGAGAAATACAATATAAAGATGTCGTAACGGCAATTAGAAATGTGATTGTGCATTGTGGTACCATCTTGCCAGATGACGCTTATAAAGCAATCAAAGATGCTCACGACAATGAAAAATCACCCGTAGCCAAAGAGGTATTAGCTCAACTTCTTGAAAATGCCGATATTGCAAAAGATGAAAAACGACCACTTTGTCAAGATACAGGTCTTGCTGTATTTTTTGTCAACGTAGGAGCCGATTGTAAAATCATTGGTGGGTTGCTAAGAGATGCAATCAACGAAGGAACTGAGCAAGGTTATCAAGATGCATATTTACGAGCCAGTACATGTAAACCATTTTCAAGAGAAAATTTAAAAGATACCGTTGGTTATAACTTACCTGCTATTATTCATTTTGATATAGTTGCAGGAGATAAAATTGAGGTTGAATACGCTGCAAAAGGGGGAGGAAGTGAAAATGTATCACGAGCTACAGTTTTTCCACCTGCAGCAGGAAAAGAGGGGATTATTGAATACGTAAAACAAGTGATCAGTGATGCAGGTGGAAATCCATGTCCTCCATTGACGGTTGGAGTTGGTATTGGTGGTACATTTGAAAAAGCTGGTATTTCATCTAAACATGCACTTTTTAGAACAATTGGTTCAGTTAATGAAGATCCAGAAATGGCCCAAATGGAAACTGAAATTAAAGATCAATTAAATAAACTTGGAATTGGAGCTATGGGTATGGGAGGTACTGAAACTGTACTTGCTGTTCACATTGAAGCAAATCCTTGTCATATTGCAAGTTTACCCGTATCTGTAAATGTTCAGTGTCACAGTTCACGACATGCACACATAACTATATAATTTAAAGGAAAAATGATGGCTGAATACACATTCACAACACCTATAACCGAAGAACAAACTAGAAATTTACAAGCTGGAGATATTGTCTATCTTAACGGTGAAATTTTTACTGCACGTGATGCTGCACATAAAAAACTGGTTGATTTAATTGAAGCGGGGGAAGAGTTACCTTTTGATTTGGAAGGAAGCATCATCTATTTTGTAGGACCCACTCCTCCAAAACCAGGTGAGCCAATTGGAAGTGCAGGACCAACTACCTCGTACAGAATGGACAGCTATTCACCAACGATGCTAAAAAATGGTTCTAAAGGGATGATTGGAAAAGGTAAACGAAATCAAGCAGTTAAAGATGCTTGTGTTGAGTATGGTGGAATTTACTTTGGAGCAACGGGAGGTGCTGGTGCACTATTGGGTAAAAAAATTACAGCTGCGGAAGTAATCGCCTATCCAGAACTTGGACCTGAAGCTGTACGAAAAATTACAGTTAAAGATTTTCCTGTAACAGTTATAAACGATACTCATGGTGCAGATTTATACCAAATGGGACGTGAGCAATACGAAGTTAAATAGTTAACTTTCATTTTAGCAGAACAAAAAAATAGGTAAGTGTTTTAGCTTACCTATTTTTATATACATTACTTTTTCCTATAATTATTTCTTGAATTAATAAATACTATAATATTTACTTAATATATTTCCATAACTTTTATCACATTTATACTACAATTTACACTATTATTTTAAAATTGGAGCTCTTTATGTATAAAATTGTAACCAAAGAAAAAATGGCAAACGATTCTATTGTTTTAAATGAGATTGAAGCACCCCAAATTGCCAAAAAAGCAAAACCCGGTCAATTTATCATTTTAATTGTTAATGAAACGGGAGAACGGATCCCTTTAACCATGGCAGATGTCAATAAAGAAAAAGGAACCATTACAATCATCTATATGATTGTTGGGAAAAGTACTCAAATGTTCAGTGAACTTGAAGTAGGAGATGGATACAAAGATGTGGTAGGACCCTTAGGCGAACCAACCCATATCCAAAAAAAAGGCACTGTTGTGTGTGTAGGTGGTGGTACAGGTACAGCCGTACTGCATCCAATAACTCGTGCCATGCATCAAGCGGATAATAATGTCATCACCATTATTGGTGCACGAAGTAAAGATTACTTAATTTTAGAAGAAAAAATGGCTAAAGTTTCTCATGAGCTACGAATTTGTACCGATGATGGAAGCAAAGGTCGACATGGTTTTGTAACCGAAGAGCTCAAAGAGATTTTAGAAACACAAAAAGTTGATGAAGTGGTCGCCATTGGTCCTGTACCCATGATGAAATTTGTTTCACTTTTAACCAAACAATACAATGTGCCAACAGTAGTTAGTCTAAATCCTATTATGATTGATGGTACAGGTATGTGTGGAGGATGCCGTGTGACCATTGGAGATGAAGTTAAATTTGCCTGCGTAGATGGTCCTGAATTTGATGGACATAAAGTTGACTTTGATGGACTTATGAGAAGATTGGGAGCGTATAAACATGAAGAGGAATACGCTTGTGATTGTATCAGTCTTGAAGATGATAATTAGGAGCGTGTTATGATACAAGTCAAAAACTTTACTAAAAAAGAAAGAAGATCCATTCCTAGACAACTTATGACTGAACGTCACCCAAAACAACGAGCAAAATATTTTGATGAAGTGACTTTAGGATACAGTTTAAAAGAAGCTCAATTTGAAGCTGCTCGTTGCATACAGTGTAAAGATCCAGCATGTGTTGCAGGTTGTCCTGTGGGTATTGATATCCCTGGCTTTTTAGCACAGATTGTGCACAATGACCTTGAAGATGCTATAAATACGGTATGGGACAGTACTACCCTACCCGCTGTTTGTGGACGTGTTTGCCCACAAGAGATTCAATGTGAACAAGTATGTGTTGTACGTAATGATAAAAAAGGCAATGAGGCCGTTGGTATTGGAAATCTTGAGATGTTTATTGCTGATTGGGCGCGTAATAACAATGTCAAAAATAAAGTCACTATTGCCCCATCAACTGGCAAAAAAGTAGCTGTTGTAGGAAGTGGGCCTGCAGGTATTACCGTAGCAGGAGATTTAGCTATTAAAGGTCATGATGTAACGATTTTTGAAGCTTTTCACAAAGCTGGTGGAGTTTTACTCTACGGTATTCCTGAATTTAGACTGGCTAAAGATATTGTGCAATATGAAATTGAACAATTATTAGACTTAGGGGTAAAAATAGAATATAATTCTGTCGTTGGAAGAACAATTGATGTTGATGAATTAACCCAAGAATATGGATATGATGCTGTATTTATTGGAGTGGGTGCTGGTTTACCTAATTTTTTAGGAATTCCAGGAGAAGATTTAACGGGAGTTTTTTCAGCTAATGAATATTTAACCCGTGCAAACTTAATGGGTGCATTTAATTTTCCACATTATGATACACCCATAATTCCAGGAAAAAATGTGGCTATTTTAGGGGCAGGAAATGTTGCAATGGATGCGGCTCGAACAGCTTTACGATTGGGTGCAAAAAGTGTAAAAGTGATCTACAGAAGAACCCGAGACGAATCTCCTTCACGGCAGATAGAACTTCATCATGCTGAACAAGAAGGGGTAGAGTTTGAATTTTTAACCTCTCCACTTGAATTTATAGGGGCAAGTGATGGAAAATTAGCAGGTATCAGTTGTGAAAGAATGGAACTTGGTGAACCCGATGAAGGGGGAAGACGACGACCAGTTCCCATCAAAAACTCACAATGTTTTATTGATTGTGATTTAGCCATCATCTCTATAGGAACTCAAGCAAATCCACTTTTAACCAATGTTACAAAAGGATTGAAACTGAATGAATGGGGAAATATACAAGCAGATCCAAAAACAGGAAAAACAACGAAAGATAAAGTATGGGCAGGTGGAGACATTACACTAGGACAAGCTACAGTTATCTTAGCTATGGGAATGGGTAGAGATTCCGCTACGGATATTCACAAATATTTAAAAACTTTTTAAGTTTTAATGGGTTTTCAAGTTACTATTTGAAAACCCTATGTTTAGATTATGAATCACACTTCTTTATATTAAGTT
>JAYEFX010000008.1:0-18437 GCA_034658775.1 Campylobacterota bacterium | reverse complement strand
GTAAAATCTATTAAAAATCAGCTACTTGAAAATAGATGGGATTTTGATACTACTTTAAAGTTATTATTTAAAATTTAGTTTTTATTGGATTAGGCTACTCAAATTGTAAATAATTTACTATTTAAAGATAAAGAGCTTATTGAACTTACAAGAGTCTGAACCCAAAAAAGCTATTTTCAGACCAAAATTAATACCTATTTATTAAAACGCTTAATGTAAAAAGTGTCTTTTCCCTGAGAAATATAAGGCCATACCAAATTCATTGGCAGCTTCTATAATCTCATCATCTCGGATACTTCCACCTGGTTCGATTACACATTTGACACCTGCTTCTTGGGCTGCATCAATGCTGTCTCTAAAGGGGAAAAATGCTTCAGATGCTAAGACGGAACCGCCTACATCGATACCTAAATCTTCAGCTTTTCTCAATGCAGCTTTTGCTGCATCCACTCGTGAAGTCATACCCATACCAACAGCAACCATTGCAGAGTTTTTAACATATACTACACAGTTAGATTTTGTTAAAGATGCTACTTTATAAGCAATTTCCATATCTTTTTGCTCTTGTGTAGTAGCTTTTCTAGTTGATTTTAATTCAGAGTTTTTAACCTCATCATCTTCAACTTTATCACTATCTTGATATACAAATCCACCATCAACAATCTTAAAATTAAAAGCATCGTTGGCCAGTTCAAGTTTTTGTGTCCCTTGCTTAAACAGTTTAATTCTTTTCTTTTTATTTAACTCTTCTTCGGCCTCAGGAGTAAAATCAGCAGCGAAAACTACCTCTAAGAAAATCTCATTCATCTTAACAGCTAAGGGCAAATCAACCACACCATTAACCGCAACCACTCCACCAAAAGCAGAGATAGGGTCACATCTAAGTGCTTGTTCATAAGATTCTAAAAGTGTATCTTTAATAGCAAACCCACAAGGATTTCCATGCTTTACGATACACACGGCATTGTCATCTGCAAATGCAGATGCAATTTTAGCTGCTCCAGAAATATCACCCATATTGTTAAATGATGCTTCACCTTTAAGTGTGATAAATTTATTTGATAAGTGATTATCAAACTCGTACAATGCACCTTTTTGATGTGGATTTTCACCGTATCGTGTATCAAAAACTTTTTGACCAACGATAAATTGTTTAGCACCCATACCGCCATTAAATCTTTTGTTCATATAGTTTGCAATCATACTATCATAAGCAGCTGTATGTTCATAAGCTTTAATCATCATATCTCTTCTAAACTCAAAAGTGTTTGTATCGTTTTTAAGATTGTGAAGCACTAAATCATAATCAACTACATCTGTAACAATTATCACACTATCGTGGTTTTTTGCTGCACTTCTCACCATAGCAGGACCACCAATATCAATATTTTCAATAATCACACCATAATCATCAGTAGTTTCAATAGCATTTTTAAATGGATATAAATTTACACAAACTAAATCAATACCCTCTACACCTAACTCTTTAGCTTCATCAAGATGTGATTGTTTATCTCTTCTATGTAAGATACCACCATGGATATATGGATTTAGAGTTTTAACACGACCCTCAAAACACTCAGGAAATTTTGTAACTTCATTGGCTTCAATTACAGCTATTCCTGCGTCTTGAAGCTTTTTATAGGTACCTCCAGTTGAGATTATTTCATAACCTAAACCAACTAATTCTTTAGCAAAATTTTCTACACCACTTTTATCACTTACACTTATTAATGCTCTCAAATTGTTCCTTTTATTTATACTTATTTATTTAATGATTGTAATTCTTTATAGAGATTCACTGCCATAATCTCATAATTTCGATCAAGATGCAAGAGTTTATCTTGACCTCTTTGACCCATTTGCTTTAATTCCTCTTTTGAAGTATTTAATACTCGTTTAATATTGAGTAAAATATCTTGAGAGTCAAAATCACTAAAAACAACCTCTTCAGTTGTAAATACATTTCTGTTTTTAGAGTTGTTTGAGATCATTGCAGGGATTGCACTGCTGTATCCATCAAGAACTTTTGCCGGAAAAGTTGTATTGTAAATAGAGATATCGGGCAATACTGCAAAAGAGATATCACACCCTTTGACAATAGCATCCAGCTCTTCTAAATCACCCGCACGAACCAATTCTATTTTATCTTGTAAATTTGGATAAAATGTCAACAGCTCTTTTGCGTAATCTCGATTAAGCGCACAAATTACCAATTTCCAATCTTCATCTTTTATTTTCTCAAATGCATCTAAGATCACATCAAATTGACGT
The DNA here is from genome assembly GCA_034658775.1 of Campylobacterota bacterium. GTDB lineage: Bacteria > Campylobacterota > Campylobacteria > Campylobacterales > Arcobacteraceae > JAYEFX01. Next base: position 16,163 of record JAYEFX010000008.1, on the reverse strand, counting down.
AATTCATCTACGGTACCCACGTAAACAAAACGTGTCGTTTCACTCTCTAAGATATCATGCGAATGTACTTTTTTAGGATCCAAGCCTGAATACAATGGAAACGATCGAGATGTTACATTAGGATAAAACTCATTTTGAAGTTCAAACGATGATGGCATAAACAGATCACATTCATTCGCAAGGTTTTGTTTTTGATACGCAACAAACTTATTCATAAGTCCTTGAAATATATTGTTTCCTTTTCGTGCTTTAAGAAGCTCAAAATTTAATTTCGTTTTTGGATACGATACTCTAAATCCTACTTTATACTGATGCCACTCTTTAAATTTTAAAACATTTTTTAAAATATTTTGTTTATTTCGTACAAAAACAAAATCGTATGATTTTAGATCAACACCTTTTTCTTTAAGGTATTCCATAATATCATCTTCTTTTCCACTAGGAACGATATAATCTTCCCCTTTTTGTTGAAAACTGTGTTTGTATTTAGTCACGTACACCATGTTGATTTTTAAATATTTTTTCAAATAGTCATTAAACAATGGTCCAATTGTACCACGCTGAGAATACTCTTCTTGGTCTGTTATGTATAATAATTTTTCCATAATGTTCTCCTTAATCATCCGTTAAATCACTGATGAATTGTGCTTCATCAAATTCTAAACCTAAATACTCACAAATAACTTGAATATCTCTGTGTGCATTTCCTAAACAGCTTGTTGCCCCTGGACTTGGTGTCATGTTAAATATGATCCCATCTCCTGTATCAATAGAAGCTTCACCCAACATCAATTTTTGATTTTTCTTATCCAAAATTTGTGGTCGAACACCACCAAAACCATCTGCATAATAGATATCATCTTCATTTAATGATGGTACAATTTTTTTAGCATCTTTTACAAATAATTTTTTATTGATGTACGGTACTTCAAACATAAAGTTTCTCAATACATAATTTCGAATATCACTGTCTGTAAACAGATCAATTGCAATTTTTACAATATTCATATCAAGCTGAAGTGTTTTAAAGAAATCTAAATAGGTTCCCCCTTTAAATCGTTCCAACTTAGGTAAGATAAGTGCTGTTGGACCAAATCGTGTATGCTCATTTAACAATACATCAGGATCACCATGCAATGCTGCAAATGGGAGTTTTGGGTGTTGCACCATGTACACTTTACCATTTAAAATTTTTCGATTTGCCATGTAAAAACTTCCAGCCACAGGCAAACAACCATAATCCAATCCATGCCCCATACGATGTGCTAAAAACAGACTGTGTGCACCTGCATCTACTACCACAAAATCAGCAGTATAATGTTCGCCACTAGCTGTTTCAACATGAAATACATTTCCACGCTTTTGAATATCTTTAACTTCAGAGTTAAAATACACATCGGTAATCTTATCTTCAATTTTTTGTGTATTTTCAATAAATGAATCACTCAAAGCTTTAAAGTTTACCGTAGTGTTTTCATCTTGTGCACCCATAGCAATAATCTCTTCAGGCCGCTCTTTTCCATTTTCATCATAAACTAACGAAGGTTCAATCTCTTTTAACTTCTCTTTGTCGTACAATTCAAGATAGGGGTAGAGCTCTTTAAACTCATTAAATCGGTTAATCATAAAGTTAACCTCTTCAGGTCCAACACCCAATGCCATTTTTTGGTGTGCAAATAAGATCGTGTCTTTATATCCATGTTGCAAACAATACTTTTCAACCATCTTAGCCGTTCGTTTTACATTAACTGCTTTTTCAAGTGTGTAGTTTGTTTCAATATCTCCACAGTGAATTGTTTGCGAATTTGCTGAAGCGTTAGAGTTTAGAGTTGCTAAGGCTTCATATTTTTCTAAAATACATATTTTTTTTGCATTGGTATATCGTCCCAATTCATAATACAAGGCGGCACCAGAGATACCTCCACCAACAATCAGTACGTCATAATGATTCTGTGTCATAATAAACTTCTTTTATAAATCTTGTTCAATAACTCTTTGGAATGTATTAAAGTAGATATCTTCCAAAGTTGCCATTTCCATATTAATAGTATTGTTGATTGAGAATTCATCTCCACCAACAACACCAACATTTGTACATGCTACATTCATCTGTTTTGTCATTGCTTCAAAAGCTGCGCAATTATCAGGGCTAACCTCAACAATTGCACGGCTTAACGTCTCACTGAACACTTCGTGTTGATCAATAAATACCATATCAATATTCACTCCTTTGTGTCCAACAGCGGCCATTTTTGCTAGTGAGATTGCTATTCCACCAACATTGACATCTTTTGCCGATTTTAATAAACCTTGTTTGTTTGCTTCAATCACTAAATTCCATAAATTTAACTCTTTTTCAAAATCAACCTCAGGATGCGTTCCGGCAATCGTATCAAAGATTTTTTTAAGGTATAAGCTTCCACCAAACTCCGCTTTAGTATCCCCTAAGATATAGATACTGTTTCCATCTTCTTGCAAAGAGCTTGGCAATACTTTATTCATATCTTCATTCACCCCAACCGTTGCAATGGAAGGTGTTGGGAAAACCCCCACACCATTGGTTTCATTGTACAGTGAAACGTTTCCACCAATAACAGGAGTATTCAATGCCTTACAAGCACTTTTGATCCCTTCACATGCGTATTTAAACTGCCACATAACTTCAGGGTTTTCAGGGTTTCCAAAATTAAGACAATCGGTGATTGCTTTGGGTACGGCTCCGGTCATAGCTACATTTCGTCCTGCTTCCATCACGGCTGCTGCGGCTCCTAGTTCTGGATTGATGTAACAAAATCGTGTATTACAATCCGCACTCATGGCCAATGCTTTACCTGTTTCTTTGATACGAATTACTGATCCATCAAGTTTTCCTGGACCTTTTACCGTATTGGTTTGCACCATTGAATCATACTGATCGTACACAAACGATTTATCCACAATCTCCATATCACTAAACATTGTTTCAAAAGCATCTTGCAATGGTACATCCGCATCCATGTCAATATCTTCAATCGTTTCTAAATACGCAGGTTTTGCAACTGGACGATCTAAAATAGGTGCTTCTTCACTCAATGGTTGAATTGGAATATCAGCGCATTTTTCACCATGCCAAAACAGTTCCATATTCCCCGTGTCCGTAACTTCACCAATAACTGCAACATCAAGTTCCCACTTCTCAAAAATATCTATAATTTTTTGTTCGCACCCTTTTTTAGCACAAATCAACATTCTCTCTTGAGATTCACTCAGCATAAAGTCATAAGGGGTCATCCCTTCTTCTCGAGCTGGAACTTGATCAAGATGCATAATCATCCCTGATCCACTTCGTCCTGCCATCTCAAATGACGACGATGTAAGCCCCGCAGCACCCATATCTTGAATCCCAATAATATAATCTTCTTTAAACAGTTCCAAACACGCTTCAAGCAACAGTTTTTCCGTAAAAGGATCTCCCACTTGAACCGTTGGCCGCTTTGATTCACTATCTTCAGTAAACGCAGCAGAGCTCATCACTGCACCACCCAGTCCATCTCGACCTGTTTTAGATCCAACATACATCACTGGATTTCCAATACCTTCAGCAAGACCCAAAAAGATCTCATCTGATTTTGCCAATCCTAAAGTAAATGCATTGACTAAGTTATTTCCAGCGTAACACTCTTCAAAGGTTGTCTCACCACCAATGGTAGGAACACCCATGCAGTTTCCATACCCACCAATACCTTCAACCACACCACGAAGTAAAAAACGGTGTTTTTTTGCCGTTTCGCTGTCACCCTCAATCGATGCAAATCGGATGGAGTTCATGTTTGCAATAGGGCGAGCACCCATGGTAAATACATCTCTTAAAATTCCTCCAACTCCCGTTGCTGCACCTTGATAAGGTTCAATAAAACTGGGGTGATTATGCGATTCCATCTTAAATACAGCGGCATAACCATCACCAATGTCTATAACACCAGCATTTTCACCAGGACCTTGGATAACCCATGGAGCTTTTGTGGGGAAACCGTTTAAATACTTCTTACTTGATTTGTATGAACAATGTTCACTCCACATCGCTGAAACAATTCCAATCTCAGTATAGTTAGGCTCTCGACCTAATATCTTTACTGTATTGTCATATTCCTCATGCGTCATTGAGTGCGCTAATGCTATTTCTAAAGGGGATTGTTCTGTTTGCATAGTTTGATTAACCTTGAATGTTATATTTTAATAATTATAGCAAAAAAGTGATAAAAAGTTTATGGGAAAATAAGTAATTATTTATACTTAAATCAATAAAGTTTATTTTTTATTTTTTCACTATAATTGATTCAAATATTTTTAGCTATTTAAATTTTTAATTTTATATTTGCATTACTTTAGCTAGAATATCAAAAATATAACTATAAGGTTTGCAATGTTTGAAAAAATAGTTCAACTTAAACAAGAGATATCCAAAGGAATTGTGGGACAAGAAACCATGATTGATACCTTACTTATTGGACTGCTCACCAATGGACACATACTGCTTGAAGGAGTTCCAGGACTTGCGAAAACCACTACGGTCAAAGCAATATCCCAAGCACTCAATCTTGATTTTTCACGAATTCAGTTTACACCTGATCTACTTCCAAGTGATATCTTAGGAGCTCAAATATACGACATGAAAACATCCGAATTTAAAACCAAGCGAGGTCCTATATTTACCAATTTACTTCTTGCTGATGAGATCAATAGAGCTCCTGCAAAAGTGCAATCAGCCCTACTTGAAGTGATGCAAGAACAACAAGTTACACTAGGGGAACACACCTATCATCTTGATCAACCATTTTTAGTCTTGGCTACGCAAAATCCTGTTGAACAAGAGGGAGCATACTCTTTGCCTGAAGCACAACTTGATCGTTTTATGTTTAAAATAGTCGTAGGGTACAACACAAAAGACGAAGAATATCAAATTGCAAAAAAAGTCTCCATGCACTCTTTTGAAATCATTCAAGCGGTATTGCACAAAGAAGATATAGAACAATTGAAAATTGAGATTGAAAACATCCATATCGATAAAGAGCTTGAGCAGTATATTGTTGAACTTATATTTGCCACTCGAAACCCAAACGACTACGGACTTGAGGATATTGCAAAATATATCCAATTTGGTGCCTCTCCACGAGCTACCATTGATATGTTTAAAGCGGTCAAAGCAAAAGCATTTTTACGTGGAAAAGATCATGTAAGCCCTGTTGATATTGCATTGATTATCAAAGATACTTTACGTCACCGTATCATTTTAAGCTACGAAGCTGAAGCCATAGGGATCACTACTGATGAAATTATTCAAAAAGTTTTAGAAGCAGTAAACATACCATAAAGTCCAATATGAAAACCAGCGTTAAAAAAATTCTTATCAAAACTAAAAAATCTGTTTTTAGTGAAATCATTGGAAATAATAATTCTCTTTTTAAAGGGGAAGGGTACGATTTTGTAGAATTACGCGAATACGAAGATGGTGAAGATATCAAAAAAATTGACTGGATGATATCTGCAAAGATGCATCAACCCTATGTCAAAGTTTTTCACACCCAACGAGAACTCAATATCTCTATTGTCTCTTTGCTCAATGGTTCCATGCATTTTGGAACCAAACAATTCAAACAAGAAACAGCCAGTGAAGTTTGTGCATTATTAGGTTTTTCTTGTGTAAAACAAGGTGATCCTTTTAACTCTTTTATCATCAATAAAACACTTAAAAACGTGACCAAAAAATCAAAAAAAATTTTTTCTGTGTATGCGATGGTAGAGCAAATGGATGCTTACAATTGCATTGGGAAAGATATTGATTATGAGCTTATGAGCAACGAATTATATGCCAAACTCAAAAAGCGTTCCATTATTTTTATTGTTGGTGATTTTTTTGATATCCAAAACTTGGACCTTCGACTTCTTAGCAAAAAGCATGAAGTGGTTGCGATTATTATTCGAGACCAATTTGAGGAAAATCCAGCACAATTAGGCAGCGTTAATCTTATTGATCCAAGTAGCTCTTTTAATTATGAAGGGGTGATGAATAAAACTGCTACACAAGCATACAGTGCAAAAATTAACAAAAATGATCATGACCTGTATGCACACTTTCAATCTTGCGGAATCAAATCTGTCAAAATTTATACCCACGAAGATCCTTTGCCCAAACTTCTAAAGTTGATGATATGAATTCAACTGCACAAGAGCTTCAAATTCATGATATAAGAGGGATAGTTGAGATACCGGATTGGTCATTTGGTCTATTTTTAGCATTGTGTTTTACCGTAATTGTGATACTTGCTCTTATTGTCTATCTTATTTTCAATTACATCAAAAAGAAAAAAAATACTGTACGAAAAGAGTATTACTCAATTTTGCAAACACTTGATTTAAACGACACTAAAACTGCAGCGTACAGCATCACTAAGCATGGATCGTTACTGGCTCAAACGCAACGTGAAAAAAGATTAATAGCTCAATTAAATGCACAACTTGAAGAGCATAAATACAAGAAGAGTGTTAGCTCTTTTGATGATTCAATCAAAAACCAGTTCCAAATCTTCATGGAGAGTATCGATGTTTAATCAGTTTACTTTTGAGTATCCTTATGTTTTAGCATTGATTCTTCCTTTTATAATTTGTGCAAAATATTGTAAAGCAAAATCTCCATCATACTATATGCCGCATTTACATATCTACGCGCAAACACAACCTTTGAATAATCACATTAGCAATATTGCTAAATGGCTCATTATTATCTGTGCACTTGTTGCTTTAGCTAGCCCTGTAAAACATCTTCAAACCATTCATAAAAAATCTGATGGTATTGATATTGTTCTAGCTCTTGATACCAGTGGTTCGATGCGGCATATTGGATTTGATCGAAGCAATGTAGAAAAAAATCGATGGCAGGTGGTTAAAGAGATTGTGCAAGATTTTATACCCAAAAGAGTCAATGACAATATCGCCATTATGGTATTTGGAACAGCCGTGATGACCGCATCACCACTCTCCTATGATAAAAAAGCACAAGCCACTATTTTATCGCATCTTGATATTGGAGTAGCAGGAGACAAAACTGCCCTTTTGGATTCTATTGCAAGCAGTGTAAATATATTAAAAGATTCCAAGGCAAAATCACGCATCATCATTTTACTCACCGATGGTGAAGATACAGCAAGCAAGATACCCTATCAAGTAGTGATCAAACTTGCCCTTAAACACAACATAAAAATATACACCATAGGTATTGGTCAAATCAATCAAAACCTACTGCATAAAATTTCAGAACAAACCAAAGGCAGTTTTTTTCTAGCAAACTCAAAAGAAGATTTAAAAGATATTTACAATCAAATTGATGCTTTGGAAACATCTCGTCTAGATCAAAACAAAATTGTACTCAAAGAGTATTATTTCTTCTACCCTTTATTTTTAGCCGTAATGTTTTTAATTTTATTTATCTATTTGAAAAATAAACGAGGGGAGATTTAATGCTCATCAAATTTAAATTTTTTCCAATTTTTGCCTGCTTTATAATTGCCTTGCATCATTGAAAGTTCGATCCAATACTTAGCTTTTTGAAGATTTTTCTCAACCCCATCACCATAATAATACATCAAACCAAGATTATTTTGAGACAGTGCGATTCCCGCTTTAGATGCCAATTCATACCAATAAAAAGCTTTTTTGTAATCTTTTTTTATCCCCAAACCATGAAGATAAAGCAAAGCTACATTATTAGCAGATACCATGTGCCCTTTACGAGCCGATTTTAGATACCAGAAATAAGCCTTTTTCATATCTTTTTTTACACCCATACCATTACTGTACAACCAAGCTACATTATACTGAGAGTCAAGATATCCAGCTTGTGCTGATTTACGAAACCAATAAAAAGCTTTTTGATGATTTTGTGTGACCCCTTGAGCATTTTTATACATCAAACCAAGGTTGTATTGTGCCTTGTTGTCTCCATTTTGTGCAAGATTAAAATAGATGGCGTAGGCTTCTTTATACTCTTTTGCCACGTATGCATCACTGGCCTCATCAATTTTTTGTGCATTGAGTAAACTTACGAATACAAATACAAAAAATATACCTCTGCAGAACATTATGTTTTTGACTTTACGGTAATTTTTTTAGGATCAAACAACTCTTTGGCTTTATTTAACATTGGTGAATTTAATATATCTTGAATCTGTGTTTCTTTTTGCGCTAAGTTTTGTGAAGAGGGCTGAACATCTCCCATACTTGCTACACAACCTGAAGATTGGTGCATCTCAATATCTTCAATCATTGATCCTGATTGATCCTCTTGTGTCTCTTGTATCTTTACTGGTGTTGGTGCATGAATAGTTTGGGGTTCTTCAACCCGTTGCTTTTTTTCAAAATCAATACTGGTTTCTTCACCAAATACAGCTAAAATAATCATTTTAATATTGGGCCAATATTTTCCCAACATCTCTCGACACTCATCTTGAGCATAAGTATCAATTAGAAGATGATTATTTTCATGTTTATTAAAAACAAAATTTTCTTCAAAACACGATCCCAGATCATGATTTTTTTCATAGATACTTTCAATCAACGTAGTGTACAATTCAAACCCTTCATTTATAGGCTGAGATATCGCTTCTACAACCTCTTGCACAGGTTCCAATACCACCTCTTCAACGATAGGTTCACTCACTATTTCAACCGTTTGTTTCTCCTGCGATATTGGAGTTTGTGATTCCTCTTTTTGTACAATTTCCTTAGGTTTTTCCACGTTAGATACCACTTGTACTGGCTCCGTTTTTTGAACAACAGCTGCCGGTGTTTGGCTAGATGTTGCAACAGCGACATTAGGCACATTTGCTGTAACATGAATATTTTCAACTTGACTTATAATCTCATCTACTGTTTTAAGTTTTGTTGCTTCAATCATCTTTGATAACATTAAAATCAAAACAAATCCACTATCACTATTGATACTTAACAGCTGTTTGGCATCACCAAAAATTCTAAAAAATCGATCGTACAATAAAATATCAAATTTAGGATCTAAATCAATCATCTTATCTTTAAGATAGATGCTCATCTCATCAATTACTAAGGTTGCTTCATACTCTTGCAAAGTATTTAAAACCGGTCTAAAATCTTTTGAATTTAAAATAAGATCATACAACTCATCTAAAAATGCAGGGTCAAGTAATCCCAGCATTTGTGTTACCCCTGCTGTAGTAATCTTTCCTTTTGAAAAAATAATTGCTTGATCCATAAGTGTCAGGGTATCACGCAATGATCCTTGTCCACTTCGTGTAAGCACACGCAAAGCATCTTGTTCAAAATCTACATTTTCTTGGTGTAAAATATGACTTAGATGATGCATCACATCCGTATCACTAATACGCTTAAATCTAAAATGTTGCGTACGACTTAAAATCGTAGCGGGTAATTTTAAGGGATCCGTTGTCGCTAAAATAAATTTTACAAACCCCGGAGGTTCCTCTAAAGTCTTAAGTAAAGCATTAAATGCTTGAGGGGTAAGCATATGAACTTCATCGATAATAAATACTTTAAATCGTGCCGAATTTGGCTTATACTTAGTATGTTCAATCAAATCTTTAATATCATCAATACCACGATTAGAAGCAGCGTCCATCTCAATAATATCAAGATGCCGTGAAGAGTTTGCGCTTAGACAATTGTCACAATTTTCACAAGGTTTAGATGTAGGTCCACTGCTGCATAACAGTGATTTTGCCATGATACGTGCCGTTGATGTTTTTCCACTTCCTCGTAAACCACTTAGCAAATAAGCATGGGATAAACGGTTTGAATCCAATGCTAAACTCAATGTTTGAGAGATGGTTTGCTGACCAATCAAATCTTCAAATCGTCTTGGTCGATATTTTAGTGCTAGAACTTGTGAATTATCACTCATGAAGTAAACTCCCTAACCATAATTTTGCTACTTTTTTTAAGCCTTCAGGGTTTTCTGAAGCAAAAAATGAAACCTTTGTATGATCAAAATTTTGATCATACTGATGTTCCTCTTTAAGATACTGTACAATAGCTTCCCCTGAATGTATTGATGGAATATCATCAAGATACGCTGTAATACTTTTTTGAATCAAAGGAAAATGCGTGCATCCTAAGATCACGGCATCCACCTCTTTTAACGTTTTAAAATAGTGGTGCATGGTAGAGTTCAGTATTTCTCCATCAAAAATACCCTCCTCTACGATAGGTACAAACAACCCAGTAGCCATTGAGGTGACATTTGTGTAACCTCGAGCATTTAATTTCTTGGCGTATCTGTTTGTTGCTATGGTTCCTCGTGTTCCTATGACTAAAATATTGGCATCTTTATTGTGTACTTTTTGTTCCAATGCCAACACACCAGGTTCAATCACACCTACTACGGGGATAGAAGAAACCTCACGAAGCTCTTCAATAGCAAAAGCACTCGCTGTGTTGCATGCTACAATAATCATGTCCACATCAAAGTTTTTAAAAAACTCCAACGCTTCTAAAGAGTAACGAATAATGGTATTTTTATCTTTGGAACCGTACGGTACTCGAGCAGTATCACCATAATAAATAATCTGCTTAAAAAGTTTTTCCTCCAGCAATGATTTAACTACAGTTAAACCACCTATTCCACTGTCAAATACACCAACTTTCACCAAACTTCCTAAAGTCTTCTACTCATTCATTGAGTTAAAAAACTCATCATTGTTTTTCGTTTTTTGAAGTTTTGAATACAGAAACTTCAACGCTTCAACTTCATCCATGGAAGCCACCGCATTTCGTAAAATCCAAATCTTTTGCAATTGATCCGGTCGAAGCAATAACTCCTCTTTTCGTGTTCCAGATTTGATGATGTTAAGCGCAGGATAAACACGTCGATCGGCAGCTTTTCTACTAAGCACTACTTCAGAGTTACCCGTACCTTTAAACTCTTCAAAGATCACCTCATCCATTTTTGAACCGGTTTCAATTAAAGCAGTAGAGATAATCGTTAATGATCCACCCTCTTCAATGTTCCGTGCTGCTCCAAAAAATCGTTTTGGTTTATGTAAAGCATTGGCATCAACCCCACCTGAAAGTACTTTACCACTACTAGGCGTTACGGTGTTGTACGCTCGTGCTAATCGTGTGATGGAATCCAATAAAATAATCACGTCTTTTCCCGTTTCAACCGTACGTTTTGCTTTTTCTATCACCATTTCAGCAACTCGAACATGTGAAGTTGCGGGCAGATCAAACGTTGAACTGTATACTTCCCCTCGTACACTTCGTTGCATGTCCGTCACCTCTTCAGGTCGCTCATCAATTAACAACACAATCAATTCAGCTTCTGGATGATTTTTTGAAATTCCGTGTGCAAGCTCTTTTAAGAGTTCTGTTTTACCACTTTTTGGAGAAGCAACAATCAACCCTCTTTGCCCCTTACCCATAGGTGCAAACATATCCAGCATACGCCCTGTTAATTTACTTTGATCGTATTCAAACGTAAATTGATCCGTTGCATACAATGGCGTTAAGTTATCAAATAATGGTCTGTTTCTCGACTCATTCAGTGGTAAATAATTAAGCGCTTCAATTTTTAGTAAAGCATAATACTTCTCTTTGTTTTGGTCGTTGTTTGGTGGCCGAACTTGCCCCGTTACAATATCCCCTGTACGCAATGCAAATTTTCGTATTTGTGTTGCACTTACATACGCATCATTACTGGTGTCTGTAAAGTTACCATCTAAAGCTCGCAAAAAACCAAATCCACCATCTTTGATCTCTAAAATACCTGTAAATAAGATATATCCACCTTGATCGGTTTGCGATTTTAAGATCTCAAACATAAGCTCTTGACGTTTAAGTTCTGCTGGATTCTCAACTTTAAGTTCATCCGCTATCTTAATAAGCTCTTCCATGGGTAAAGCACGCAATTGTTCTATTTTAAATCCCATTACAGGAACATGTTTTTTGTTATTGTTTCGTTTTTGTGTGGGTTTTTTGGGTTTTTGATTTGACTCTTCCATGAGAAGTGATTGCCTTTTAATTGATTTTATTGATTTTTCCAATGTGTATTAAGTGTATCAGAAAGTAAGTTTATGTTTTTATAGATGTATTGTAGTGAGAATTTGTTTATATGTCAATAAAGCATCAAGATTGATGCTTTATTGTTCTGCATTAAAATGTTGCGATATGCGCTGAAAGTGCATCAATCTCTGCATCACTCATGCTTGCTACTTGACCTTTCATGATCCCTTTCATAGCGCCACCGTATGTTCCAGCTTTATAACCTTTTAAAGAATCAGCAATAGTTGTTGCATCCCAACCTTTAATCACTTTTGATTTTCCTAAAGCAACTTTTTCAGCACTTGCACCATGACAACCTGCACATTTAGAGTATAATGCAGCCCCATCAATCTTTGGAGCTGCTGCCTCTTTGACTGCTTCAATTACTGGAGCTGCAGCAGCAACAACCGGAGCTGCAACATCCGCAACAACCTTTTGAGCCTCTGCTAATTTTTCTTTGACTGCTTCAGGTGCTGATTCCATCACCACTGTAGTCACCTCATCAACTTTTTGCGCTGCAGCTTCAATAGTTGCTGGTGCTTTTTCTTGCACCTTTTGTGCAATTTGTTCAACTTTTTTAGCAACCGTATCTACTGTTGCAGTTACTTTTTGGGTTGTTGTTTCCTCAGCATTTTTTACTTCTTTAGGTGTTTCAACTTTAACTGGGGCAGGCGCTGCCTCTTGCGTTGTTGTTGATTGTTTATCTTCACCACATCCTGTAAAAATAACCGCTGCAACCGCAACGCTTAAAAGAAATTTATTGTTTATCATATTTTATACCTTTTCCCATAATGTACCTTGAGGTGTATCCATAATACTTACCCCTAAAGCCATAATTTTGTCCCTTATTGTATCCGATTGTTCATAATTTTTTGCTTGCTTGGCTTGATTACGTTCAATAATTAACTTTTCTATCTCTTTTTTCATCTCTTCATCAATTCCAAACTGAAAATACGCATAAGGGTTTTTACACGCTATTCCTAAAATCTCTTGAATAAACTCCAAACTTGCAACGACCTCTTTTTTGAAACCTTTATTTTTTGGTTCTTTATCCAAGGTTTCATTGGCATACGCAACATATTCATCCACATACGCTAATGCTTTAGAAGTATTCATATCATCATTTAGTGCTTCTAATAGATTCATTTTTAACTCTTTTGAAACGGCACTTTTACCCAAACCAAACACACGTTTTTTTAAACGAAAGATTTTATCAAGTCGCTTTTTACTGCTGTCTAAGTCTTCCAATGCATAGGAAAAATTGGCCCGATAATGGGTGGTCATCATGTAAAAACGGATCACTTCACCATCGTATTGTTTCAAAGCATCTTTGAGAAAAAAACTGTTTCCAAGAGATTTACTCATTTTTTCACCGTTTATATTTACAAATCCATTGTGCATCCAATATTTTGATAACTCTTGATTTTTTGCACATCGTGTTTGACACGCTTCATTTTCATGATGGGGAAAAAGTAAATCAGCTCCACCACCATGAATATCAATTGCAAATGCTTCATCTTTATAGGCTAAATGCTTATCAATCATCGCACTGCACTCAATGTGCCACCCAGGACGCCCTTTTCCAAAAGGTGCATCAAAAGAGATATCCTCATTAAATTTCCATAATGCAAAATCTTTTTGATTTTTCTTTTGTTTATTTCCCTCTACTCGTGCTTGTGTATTTTCATCATCAACACGATGACTCAAACTTCCATATTCACTGTCTTTAGAGGTGTCAAAATAAACTCCATCATCAATCACATAAGCATTTTCATCATCAATCAATCCAGAAATCATCTCAATCATTGCGCTTAAGTTTTCAGTTGCTTTAGGCTCTAAGGTATTGGGTAAAACATTGAGTATTGCCATATCATTTTTATAGCTTTGTATGTAAAATTGAGTTACTTCATCAAGGCTTTGATTGGTTTGTGCCATTTTTTTAATGATTTTATCATCTATATCGGTGAAATTTTTTGTCATGATAACACTGTAGCCATTGGCAATAAGAACTCGATGCAAGAGGTCAAATACAATTGCACTTCGTGCATGACCTAAGTGTGCATCATCATACACCGTTGGTCCACACACATATACTTTTACAGCTTTTTTGCAAATAGGAGTAAAGCGTAATTTTGTTTTTTGTACGCTGTCAAAAATATGTAACGACATTTTACTTCCTACTTAAACAATGCCTCTAAAGAAGCCGTGTCCGCAGTTTTTTGTTCTTGCTGAATCTCACCATCACCAGCAGTTGGAATGTCTGATTCAACCTCAATAAGTTCAATATCGTATCGTGTTAACATTGAGGTTAATCGAATATTTAATCCCGCTTTTCCAATGGCTTTACTTTTTTGATCAGATGAAATGGTAACTTCAGCTTTCCCTTTTTCACCCTCAACAATTGGCTTAACTATTTTTACTGTTTTAATCATCGCTGGGCTCAAAGCTCGTGTGATAAACATCTCAGGAATTGTTGAATATTCAACACAGTCAATATTCTCACCATTTAACTGTCCACTTACAGCCATAATTCGAACCCCTTTGACTCCAACAACAGATCCAATAGGATCAATCCCTGGATCGATGGTACTTAAAGCAATTTTTGCTCGGCTTCCAGGGATTCGTGCACATGATTCAATGGTGATTCGTTCATCTTTAAGCTCAGGAACTTCCAATGCCAATAAAGCTTCGAGGAATTTTGGACTTGTTCGTGAAAGTTCAACCACAAGACCGTATTGCTTATCAATATTTACGGATCGAACAACTGCTTTTACCACATCACCAACTCTAAATATTTCACCTTTTATTCTATTTTTTCGAGGCATCATCCCTCGAACTTCTGCAATCTCAACAAAAGTATTTTCAGCACGATCAACACTGGTTACCATACCAGTAATAATTGTTCCAACTTTTGCTTGATATTTTGCAAAAAGATTATCTTCAATAAATCGTTGAAGCTTCCACTCTAAATTTCCCATTAAAATAGTAGCTGCGTTTCGTCCCATATCTTCAAACTCTAAATCGTATTGAAGCGTATCTCCCAACTCTAAATCCTCATCAATCTGCTTAGCTTCATCCAAAGAGATAAAGTTTTCAGCATTGATTGCGTTATCTTCTTCATCGACTTCTAAACCACTAAGTCGTGCATCATCATTGGCAACAACTTCAATTTTCTGGAACAGATTAAGTTTTTTATTTTCACGATCAATTTGCGCTTCATAAACCAACTCTTCATTGATCATTTTTTTTGCAGTTTGTATCAATGATTCTTTCAAAGCATTTTCTACGTTTTCGATTTTTAGCCCTTTTTCATAAGCAATTGAATCTAAAATATCTATAATTTTATCCATATTATTATCCTTTTTAACACTGCAATAGTTTGATGATTTTTGAATACTTAAAGAGATTAAATATTACTTATTCAAGATAGCGTGTGTATTATTTGGGCAGATTGTAGCTAAAAACTTCTTTTATCAAAATTAAAGTCATTTTTTGTTATCATATCTCTTTTAAGTAATAAATTATAAGGAACAATAGTAATGGAACTATTATTAGCACGAAATGAGCTCACGGAGAAACCAAAAAAAGTAAAATTAGATAAACTCAAAGAAGAACTAACAAAAGTGGGTGAAAAAATCTTTTATTTCGATAAAGACAATTCACATAAAGATATGATGGCATTGGTTGATGCATTTGAAGACGACAGCTACAATGTTTATTTTAGAGAAGTAAAATATGGACTTGGTGATGATGAATACATGTACGAGGTACACATTCTGTAATGAAAAAACTTTTCATCGAAACTCTTGGGTGTCAAATGAACACCCGAGATACCGAGCATATTATTGCGGAACTTAATACGCATAAAAACTACGAGGAAACACAAACACTAGAAGAAGCAGATTTAATCATAATCAACACCTGTTCGGTTCGAGAAAAACCGGTACAAAAACTCTTTTCTGAATTAGGAGTATTTAACTCAAAACGAAAAGATGGTGCAAAAATTGGCGTGTGCGGATGCACTGCAAGCCATTTGGGAAAAGATATCATTAAGCGTGCTCCTTATGTAGATTTTGTTGTAGGTGCACGAAATGTTT
>JAYEFX010000007.1:0-4134 GCA_034658775.1 Campylobacterota bacterium | reverse complement strand
AAATATCGTCAAAAGATTTGGTTCCAGGCGATATTGTGTTGCTTGAATCTGGATTTAAAATACCTGCAGATTTAAGGGTACTTAGTTTTAATGATCTGCGCGTGGATGAATCGATGCTTACAGGAGAATCCCTCCCTGTGCTCAAACATGCAGATACGATTGACCCCACTATGGTGCTTAATGATCGAAAAAACATGGTGTATTCTGGAACATTTGTTACGTATGGGCGAGCTAAAGCAATTGTTGTAGCAACTGGTGAGCATACTGAAATTGGTAAAATTGCCCATCTTTTAGACAATACAACTTCTCTTGAAACTCCATTAACACAAAAAATCTCAGAATTTTCAAAAGTACTCTTGTATGTAATCTTAGCCTTGGCTGCAGCTACGTTTATGATTGGCTTGGTTCGTGATTACAGTGCGGTGGATATGTTTATGGCATCCGTTGCCTTAGCCGTTGGTGCTATTCCTGAAGGATTGCCAGCAGCTGTGACCATCACGCTTGCAATTGGTGTGCATAAGATGGCAAAAAAAAGTGCCATCATACGAAAACTACCTGCTGTGGAAACCTTAGGTAGTGTGACCACTATTTGTTCGGATAAAACAGGAACATTAACGCAAAATAAAATGTTTGTAACCAAAATATTTACATCAAATAAACTGTACGATGTGCAAGGGGTGGGGTATGAGCCAAAAGGATGCATAAATTATAATAACGATGAATTAAAAGATATCCCTAAAGAGTTGCATGAAACCTTGTTGAGCAGTTATTTGTGTAATGAATCTTATTTAATAGAAAAAAATGGTGAATATGATATCAAGGGCGATCCAACAGAGGGTGCTTTAATTGTTGCTGCGTTAAAAGGGGGTATTGAAGAGTTTCATGTTAATAAACAGTGCAAACGTCTGGATATTCTTCCTTTTGAATCGGATCGTCAATACATGGCTACAATCAATGAAAACACACAAAATGAATGCAATGAAGTACATGTAAAAGGTTCCATTGAAAAAGTATTGCCTTTATGTCAAAGCATGATTGTGGATGATACTGCTGTTCCTATTGATCTGGACAGCTTAAATCACCAAGCAGAACATCTGGCACTACAAGGCTTACGAGTATTGGCTGTTGCTAAAAAGAGTACACATCTGCATGAGATAGATGATGGTA
Organism: Campylobacterota bacterium; assembly: GCA_034658775.1. Classification (GTDB taxonomy): domain Bacteria; phylum Campylobacterota; class Campylobacteria; order Campylobacterales; family Arcobacteraceae; genus JAYEFX01. Next base: position 2,967 of record JAYEFX010000007.1, on the reverse strand, counting down.
TATTTAAAGAAGACTTCATCTTCTTAGGTTTGGTTGCGATGATTGATCCTCCACGTGCAGAAGCGATAACTGCAGTAAAAGAATCACAAAAAGCAGGTATTAATATTATTATGATTACCGGAGATCATCCTTTGACCGCTTTTTCAATTTCTAAAATGATGGGTATTGTCTCACAGGATGCCAATGTGGATGATGTGGCATTAAATGGAGCAGGATTACTTCAGTTAAGTGATGAAGAGTTGATCGAAAAAGTAAAAGACCTCAAAGTTTTTGCACGCGTTGAACCTGAACAAAAACTACGTATTGTAGATGCTTTACAAGCTCGTGGTGAAATTGTTGCCATGACGGGAGATGGAGTGAATGATGCCCCTGCACTTAAACAAGCAAATATTGGTATTGCAATGGGTAAAGGGGGTACGGAAGTAGCAAAAGAGGCTTCTGATATGATTTTGGCGGATGATAACTTTAACTCTATTGCGCGGGCGATTAAAGAGGGACGAAATGTCTTTGATAACTTAATTAAATTTATCACATGGACCTTACCTACAAATCTAGGTGAAGGTTTGGTTATATTGTTTTCAATCATGTTGGGTGTTTCATTACCAATTTTACCCGTACAAATCTTATGGATCAATATGTCTACGGCCATCTTCTTAGGGTTGATGTTGGTGTTTGAAGCACATGAAGAGAATATCATGGATCGACCGCCACGTGATCCAGCACAACCTATTTTATCCAAAGAGATCATTATTATGATGCTTGGAGTTGGATTTTATATGTTGATTGCTTCGTACAGCATGTTTAATTTTTATTTAGAGCAAGGTTTTTCTCATGAATATGCACGAACAGTTGCGGTAAATATTTTTGTATTTGTAGAGGTATTTTATCTGTTTTCTTGTAAAAATTTACAAAAATCTATTTTCTCAATCAATATTTTTGATAATCATAAATTATTGTATGGGGTTGCGAGTATGGTTGGATTGCAGATCTTATTTACACATACGGGCGTGATGAATACGATGTTTAAAAGTGAACCGCTGATGATGCAAAGTTGGTTAGCAATTTTAGCCATTGCCTTTGGTGTGATTGTTGTTGTGGAGATACTGAAAAAATTTATACATAAAAAAAGACAAACTGCATAGTGACTACACGTTAAATAGTTATTCTTTCATTGTAAACCAATTAAAGGATATAAAATGAGCAAAGAATTAAAACTTGTAGGATCACTACTTGGAGCAGTATTAACAACTGCAACAATGTCGTACGCAGGCACAACTGGATGTGGTGCAGGAAAATGTGGCGCTGGAAAATGTGGCAATACCAAAGGTGATAAAGCTGAAAAATGTGTCACGGCAGAATGCAAAGAAGCTAAAAAAATGAAATCGGGATCATGTGGTGCTGATATAAAAGCTAAAACTGCATCGTGTAGTGCTAATGTGAAGAAAAAAGAGGCTGCATCAAAATGTGGTGCTGGAAAATGCGGGTGAAAGTAGAACATGCATAAAATTAGTGGATGTGGTTTAGGATTACGAAGAGAGTTCTTTGATGATATAACATTTCAGAAGAACAGCTTTGTACCCGATTGGTGGGAGGTGACTCCGGAAAATTGGATTGATATGCCCATATGGTATCAAGAAAAATTTGAACACATTGCCCAACAATCACATCTTGTAGCTCATGGGGTATCCTTATCCCTTGGGAGCCAAGTATCTAAAAAATATTTAAAAAAACTCAAATCTTTTTTAGATACTTACAACATCAAATATTATTCAGAACACATCAGTTACAGCTCTTTTGATTCTCTTCAATCGCATGAACTCTTACCCGTGCCTTTAACTCAAGATATGATTAAAATTATGAGTGATAATATTAAACAGGTGCAAGACTATTTAGGACGAAATATCTCGGTTGAAAATGCTACGTATTATTATGATGGTGGTGGTACAATGGATGAGAGTGAATTTATCAATGAACTTTTGCATAAAAGTGGAGCAAAACTACTTTTAGATATTAATAATGTGTATGTAAACAGTATCAATCACAACTACAAGCCAAAAAAATTTATCAAAAGTCTTGATTTGGATAAAGTATCGTATATCCATACGGCAGGACACTATTACGATAAAAAAGCAAAAATGTTGATCGATTCACATGGAACCAATGTTAATGCACCAACGTGGGATCTGTTGGATTATACCTTGAAAAAAATAGATGTTTCACCCATGATAGAGCGTGATAACAACATTCCTACTCTAGGCGTGATGCAAAAAGAGTACAACATGATGAAAAAGATTTATGACAAAAGGGTAACTCATGCCTAAGCAGAATCTTCAAAAAAGTTTTTTTAATCAAATTACAGGGAAAGAAAAAGTCTCTAATGCTCAAATCAAAGTATATAAGGACTTGGTGTACAATAACTTTTATGATTTGATTGTTAATGCCTTCCCTTTATTTTACACTAAAGTGCAAGAGCATAAACTCAAAAAAGAGTTAAAAAAGTCAATTTATGCTTTTATGCAAACAGAGGCAAAAACACCATTTATATGGAAAATGGCAAATGAATATCGTAAATTTATAAAAAAGAATAGGTTTTTCACGCACGTACATTACCTAAATGATTTGTTGTTGTTTGAGTACAGTGAGCTTTATGTATTTATGCAAAAAACTCATTGTAAAAAACAATCAAAATATTCTTTTAAAAAGAAGTATGCTTTATCTAAGAGTATATTTCTTAAGCAGTATCAATACAATATATTAAATCACAGTTATGAACAAGCAGAGGATCTGTATGTGTTGACCTATTTTGATGATGAGCTCATGGAAGTGGCATATCTACCTATAAATCAAGTGATGTACCTATTTTTAAAACAAATTGATGGTACACTAAGCCTGCAAAAAAATTTAAAAGCATTTTGTGCAAAATATGGATTGGATTACGTGATGCACAAAGAGAGCTTTAAATTTGCA
>JAYEFX010000006.1:0-18609 GCA_034658775.1 Campylobacterota bacterium | reverse complement strand
GTTTTTAAAATCATCGATGGTATAGGACATATAAGATAAGTGTTTGTTGGACTCTTCTATACTTTGAATCAACATTGCATCATTTGATTTTCCAAATTTAGTAGCGGTTTCAAGCTCCATAAGTATAGCACTTACTTTGCTTAATGGCTGTCGCCACTGATGGGCAATCATAGAGAGCATACTTCCCATGATTGCTAAACGTGATTGATGTATCATCGCTTTGTCTTTGTCTTGTATCTCTTTAATAGCAATTTGTACTTTGCGTTCAAGATTTTTATTGAGATCTTCAAGTAAGAGTTCTTTACGTTTAACATTTTGTCTGTATTGTGTGAGCACTTTATTGATTTTATTGGAGATCATATATGAGAGTATTCCAAAGATAAAGATGATAAATGCTGAGATGCTGACCACCACTTGTATGTAGTCATCAATACGTTTTTCCAGAAGTTTTTTACTTTGATAAATAGATTTTTCAATATCCGTTATGTACAAACCCGTACCAATCACCCAATTGTATTTTTCATACAGTTTAAAAAAACCCAGTTTCGGAGAGAAGTGAACATCTTTTGGTTTTTGCCAATAATATTCTATAAAAGTACCCTTAGGGTGTTTTATGGTTTCATCCACAAACTTTTTAGTAATAAATGTATCCATGGCATCTTGCAGATCAATATCGTAGGTATTAATACTGTCTGGTCGAAAGGGATGGGCGATAAGAAAATAAGTGGTGTCATGAATCCAGATGTATCCATCTTGTCCGTATCGAATGGTTTCAATGTATTGTATGAGTTGTTTTTTGAGTTCAGCTTCACTAAGATTGGCACTGTTTTTTACATGATGCTCAATGTAGTGAATCACTTTATTGAGTTCTTTTTCTAGAAGTTTTTTTTGATTAGTAAGAAAGATATCTTCAAGTCGGTAGCTCTCTTTTTCAAAATAATCATTTTGTGTTTGAATGAAAAAGTTAATCACAAAAAATGCAATTAATACAGCGGTAATGATAGGGGTTAAGATGATTAGCTTGGGTATGTTTTTTTCGCTGAATAAATTCATCAACTTAAGGCCTAAAAGTTGCTAAAAGTTGATCGATAATTTTGTTTTCAAGTTCGGAAATCACCGTTTCAAGAGATTGAGAATTTTGTTTGGTTTGAGCATCTAAAACCGTATGTTGTCCATCGATTATAGTATTTACTTTCATTGTCCATGTGGTTGAACCACTAAATAAAGAGGCAATTGTGCTAAGACCTGCTCCAATAGAAACCCCAGCACTAACCCCTCCTGAACCTGCACTTATTCTTGTGCTTGAAGTGACTTTATCTAAGATACTGCGATCATCACCAGAGCTGTACTTTTGGCAAGATTGTATGGTCAGATCGATAAACACACTTGATTCATCAATGCTTTGAACGATGGTGTGCCCTTGATTTTGTAATGCCGTTGTGAGTCTTTGTTTAAGTTTACTGTTGTAGATGGTGATATTATCAAGATTGATAAAAATATAGTGTGCATTTTGAGTATCAATTTTAATGGCACTATTTTTTGAAGGTTCTGCTGTGTCATTGCATCCTGTAAATGCCAATAAAGTTAAAACAATACTAAATAATGCAAGTAATTTTTTCATTATTTACACACTGATATCGTGTAACTCTTTAAACAGATATGCTTCAACAATATCTTCAATATAGCGTTGCATTGGGGCAATAAGAACGGCAATGTTTTCTTCCATAAAAGGCCAAATGTATTCTTTTTCGCTTTGAACAATCACACAATCAATCCAACCTTCAATCTCTTCTCGTGTGTCGTAAAATTTACAATATTGCATTCTTCCTTCGTGCATCTCTAGCAGGGCCCATGCTTTTACATCTTCAAGTTTGCTAAGTTGTGCCTCGTCTACATCTTTTTGATCTACGGGTATAAGTAATAACATATGATTTTATCCTTTAATTAGTACAGATATTGTACAATCTATTTTTTTAAATAAGGATTATAAATTATGGATTTGATGCATTATGTTGATCGAGGGGGAGTTATTGTACTGATCTTGATTGTTTTAAATATTATTGGATGGAGCATTATGGTGGTTAAATTTTTTCAACTGGCTTTTGTTAATGGTAAAAAAACAAAAGTGATTAATGCAACCATAGAGTTGCTTCATAAATCAAATCCACAATTTATGCATCAAACCTTACAAAATGGACTGGATACTCAGATAAAGTCACTTGAAAGTGGTCTTAATACAATTCGAATTATTGCTGTAACTTCACCCTTGCTTGGGCTATTAGGTACGGTTATTGGGGTATTGAGTGCCTTTGACAGCATTGCTCAAAATGGCTTGGGAGAAACCTCATTGTTTGCCAGTGGAATATCCGTAGCATTGATTACAACGATTGCGGGACTTATTGTAGCGATTCCCCATTTGATGGGGTACAATTATTTTATAGGGCGTATTGATAGAATCGAACTTGATATTCAAAAAGAAGTTTTGGCAAAGATTTAAAAAATGAAACGCCGAGAGATACTTACTCCTGATCTAACGCCACTGATTGATGTGGTGTTTATATTGCTTATCTTTTTTATTGTCAGTTCAGTATTTAAAAAAGAAGAACTGGCTCTTGCACTTAATCTTCCTGATTCACATGCGCAAGAGGTAGAAGTACAGATGAAGCAGTTGAGCATTGAGTTGTCTTCAACACAAGTAGCGTACATGGGCAAGAGGTTAAGTTTGGAAGAGTTGGATGAAAAGCTCTCTAAAGTTAAGGACAATAAAAAAGATATAATTGTGCGTATTGATAAAGATGTCGCGTATGAAAAAGTGGTCAAAGTGTTGGATGTATTGCAAAAATACAATCTGAATAATTTAGCACTTGTAACCAACAGTAAAGAATAAATCTAAGAAAAGGAGGGGCAAAAAATGATAAGTAAAGCAAAAAAATACTTTAGCTTTTTTGGGATGATGGCAAACGCTGTAGACATGCAAATCAATGCACTGTACAGTTTAATGCATCAGTTGAAAATATCAACACCAAGAATTGAAAAATTAACACAAACCGTTGTACTGCGACCAGTACAAAACAACAATGACATAGCAAAATAGTTAGCCAATAAATAGGAATAAAAATTGAATAAAAAACATATACATACAAGCATCGCAGCTGCTTTTTTAATCGCTGCAACAACACTTCAAGCCAATGAGATCGATTTAGGACAAATCGAAGTCTACAGCGCAACCCAATCGACACAAGCAATCCAAGATGTCACTTCAAATATTAATGTAATTACGGCTCTTGAGATACAGGAGCGAAACTACACAACCATCACGCAAGCATTAAACAGTATTGCAGGGGTTAGTTTTACGCAAAGTGGAGCTATTGGACAAACAACATCTGTACGTGTTCGTGGATTTGACAGTAACCGAGTATTGGTACTGATTGATGGGATACGTGTAAATGATGTAACAGGAGCTAGTGGTGCACCTTTTGCAGATTTGATGATAAACGATATCGCACAAATAGAAGTAATCAAAGGAGCTCAATCAGGAATTTGGGGTGCAGATGCAACCGCTGGAGTGATTAATATCATCACAAAAATGCCCAAAGAGGGATTAAGTGGAGATATCACGGCCCAATATGGAAGTTTTAGTACGAAAAAATATGGATTAAATATTGGATATAAAACTTCTAAGTATTATATCAAAGTTGGTGGACAAAAGATTGATACCAAAGGGTTTAGTGCATTTGTACCAGCAGGTAAAGATATGGACAATTATGAAAATGATGGCTATGCAAATACGACAACAAATATTAAATTAGGGTATGGGTTTAATGATACCAATAAAATAGATTTGAAGCATACACGTATTCATGCATACAATGAATACGATGACTCTTTAGCTGCTACGGATGAACTTAATGCGAACAGTGTAGCAAAATATTCTACGACTAAGGATTCTTTCTCCTGTGTAAACTTTAATCACATTGACAGTTTTAATGAAATAGATATTCATGCAAAAAAATCTACATTTGATCGAGACTATTCAAGCGGAACTCAATTTGATGGTACGATTAAAGATTATGGTATAAAATCTAAAATACCGTATTTAAACAATGATTCATTTGTGGTCGTTGGTATGGATTATAAAACCTTTGAACATAAAAATGATCTGAATAAAAAGTACAATAACAAAGCATTTTTTATCACCAACAGCAATACTTTTGATGATAAAACAGTTGTAACACAGTCCTTGAGATACGACAAATACGATGCCTTTAATAATAAAGCCACGGGTAAAATAGGAATTAAACATAACTTCAATCAAGATGTTTTTGTTAGTGCTAATTATGGAAAGGGATATAATGTACCAACCGTGTATCAACTGTATGCACCTTTATGTTGTGGATTTTTCCCCGTTGGTAATGATGCTCTAAAACCAGAAAGTACAACATCGCTGGATCTGACTCTTGGCTATAAAAACTTTTCAATAACTTATTTTGATAATCAAATTAAAGATATGATTGATTATGATTTTGCTGTTGGATTTGTAAATCTTGATTCAGAATCTAAGATTAAAGGGTTTGAACTTGAATATCAAGAAGAGATTGCATCCAATGTATTGTTGTCTTTGAACTATACCCACTTGGATGCAAAAGATAAAAATGGTTATGATTTGGAACGAAGAGCTAAAAAAATGTTAAAGTTTGGTTTGGATTATTATGGGTTTAATAAATTACACCTTGGACTCAATGGTGAATATATTGGAAATAGAAAACAATACGTATGGAATACCTATACTGTAGAAGCACAAACGGGTAATTATGCGGTTGCTCACTTTGTGGCTAATTATGACCTAACCAATGATATAAAAATATATGGTAAAATAGATAATATTACAAATAAATATTATCAAACTGTTGATGGATTTACAACATCACCACGAGCATTTTATACAGGGATAAAGGTAGAATTTTAATGAAATTTTTGTTGTTCATTTTTTTAACGCTTAATGCATTTGCGTATGAACGCATCATTGCATTGAGTCCTTCGATTAATGAGATTGTATATGCCTTGGGACAGGGGAATAAAATAGTAGGGAATACAACATTTTGTACTTTCCCCAAAGAGGCTCAAGACAAGCCAAAAGTAGGAGGGTATTTCTCCCCCTCTTTGGAAAAGATTGTGCATTTGAAGCCAGACATTGTGATCATGCAACACAGCAGTATTAAATTGTCTAAAAAACTCAATAAGCTGGGTATTGAAACCAAAGTAGTAAAATTGGACCGACTTGAAAGTATTCAAAATACGATTGCGGATATTGGAGCTATTTTAAACAAAAAAGATGAGGCTAAAATCATTTTAGATGAATTGACTCTTAAATTAGAAAATACTAAAAATATTGTAAAAGATAAAAAAATATTGATGGTCATAGGTCACAATTTAAAATTGGATAAGCGAATTTTTGCAGTGGGGCAAAATTTGTATTTTGATGATATTATCAATTTGAGTGGCAATACCAATGCCTTGCAAAGCCAACGTAAAGGTCAACCCATACTTAATATGGAAAGTATTATTGCAACCAATCCAGATATCGTGATACTTATAGCTCCTTTTACAAAACAAAAAAATCTTAGTCATGATGAACTGATCGCTCCATGGTTAGCCTTACCCATCAATGCAAAAAAAACAAAAGATATCTATGTATTGGATAAAGAGTATGCGGGAATTTCCAGCGATCGCTTGCGATTGTTTTTGGATGATTTTAAAGGATTTTTACTTGAAACTAAAAATAAACAATTACACTAGTTCTATTTTAAAGGATCTGTCTTTGCAGATTGATTCTTCTAAGAATTTGATTATTTTAGGTTCAAATGGAGTGGGTAAAACAACACTTGCAAAGTTGTTGTGTGGATTGATTAGCAATGATGAGGTGAGTATTGATGATAAAATTTTCAATCAATTAAGCAAAGAAAACAGAACCAAATACATCAATTATATCCCTGCAAAACTGGAAGTGTTTGATGAGTTTTTAAGTGTCAAAGAGTTTCTTGAACTGAGTTGTTTATACGCAAAAAACTCAGTTCAAGAGGTTTTGGAACGATTGGAAATAGGGCACTTAGAAAATCAACCCTGTCAGTTTTTAAGCAGTGGGGAGTCTCAATTGCTTTTATTGGCCAGTGCTGTTTTGCACAATGCACTTTTTAGTATCTTGGATGAACCCACTTCGAATTTGGATCCAATGAAAGTGAAAATGGTGTATGCGATTTTAAAAGATGAAGATATCTTTCAAAGTAAAATCATCATCACGCACAATCTTGATTTGGCGTATAAATTGGGCTATGATATTGTTTTTTTGCAAGAGGGAAGAGTTGCCTTTGAAGGTTCAAGTGCTGAGTTTTTTGCTGCAGGCAATTTGCAAAATTTTTTTGCTAACAGCGTAAAAAAACTTGAAGACAACATCGTGGTGGATCTATGAAAAATATTCTTATTGGTCTTGGTATTTTAATTTTACTTATTTCACCATTTTTTGGACAAGTGGATATTGGATTTGGCAATATATTTGATGCAAAAAGTATGGATTTCCAAATATTTTGGGATTTACGAATTCCAAGAACGCTATTGGCTTTTGGGGTTGGAGCTATTTTGGCTTTGGCTGGATTGGTGTTTCAAACGGTATTTAGAAATCCTATGAGTACCCCTTTTACCCTTGGGGTTGCCAGTGGTGCTACACTGTTTACGGCTTTGGGTATTGTGCTTGGGTTTTACATGTATACCTCTTTATTTGCTTTTTTTGGTGCAAGTTTAACGGTGATCATCCTTTTTATCGTGGCATCAAGATTTCGCACGTATGAAACCTCTTCACTACTTTTAGTGGGTATTGCTTTATCCTTTTTTTACAGTGCAGCGTTGATGGTGCTGTTTTATGTAAGTGATTTGCAAGAGAGCTATGAGATTGTACGATTTACGATGGGAAGTTTGGATATTGTTGGTTTTGATGATGTGTACGTTGTAGGATTGGCCGCAGTCTTTATTGTGATATTGGTGCAACGATATCAATATGAGATTAAACTGTTGCTCACCTCGTATGAGTTTGCTCATCTAAAAGGGATCAATGTCAAAAAAACCAATACTGTACTGCTTTTGAGTGTTTCGCTTGTGGTTGGGGTTTGTGTAAGTATCACGGGTCCGATTGGTTTTGTTGGATTGATTATTCCGCATATTGTCAAAACAATCACCAAACAAAGTGCGCATAAACTTATCCTAGCAATCTTTTTTTCTGGAGGAGTATTTTTGGTTTTGTGCGATTTGATTGCTCGAAATTTAGGCACGGTTAGTGATATTCCCATTGGGGTAGTGACCTCATTTGTAGGTGCGCCATTTTTTATCTATTTGATTGTTAAGAGGAGTAAGGTATGATGATACTGGATTTTGAAACCAATTCAGCAAACGAACATGATGTGATTGAGGTTGCTGCGGTGAAGTTGGAATACAAAGATGCAGATTATATTGTGGTGGATAAATTTCATCGCTACTACCTTTCGCGATATCCTGTCAATCAGTACGCGTATGCTGTGCATAAACTCACCCCTGAAAAAATTTTACAGCATCGAGAGGGGAAAAGCTATGCTACGTACTTTAAAGAGGATTTGGATTTTGTAGAATTTTGCAAAGGGTGTGAAACATTAATTGCGCATAATCTTAGTTTTGAATTGCGCCATTTGTATAAGCTTGTGGAGTTTAAAAAAGGTTTTTGTACCATGAAAGAAAATAAAAACATTGTCAAAGCGCTCAACAAAAATGGAAAGGTTAAAAATCCAAAACTGGATGAAACCTGTGCATATTATGGGATTGATTTTGATCCTGATTCATATCACAGTGCGACGTATGATGTGAGTAAAACCTATGAGATTTTACGAAAAATGCAAATAAAGATTTAGGAATATAAATGATACAAAACATAATTGGAAGCAATGATTTTGCTGAAAACCTACGAGGTAAAACAGCTACATTTATGCTGGCACTTAGCAACACTGCAACATCTGAAATACCAGGAATAACTCAAGCAGGAATCCCTGGAAAAATATATCTAACGCCTACCTTGGACAGTGAGTTTGTGTGTACAGGAGAAGTACGTAGTTTGGAGGATATTGCCAAAACACCTAAAGGGGTGCCAACACCTGCTTTGATCACACGAGGGGTGCATTTTCTTAAACCTTTTTCACGTATAGAGTTGTTGGATTTGGGGCTGGAAGTATTGCCTAAAATTGACTGTTTCAAAGTACATCGTTTTGATATTGATCCCTCTTCTAGAATTGATGATGGGGCAAAAATACAGGCGCAAGAGTTGTTTCAAAAAGGGGTTGAGTTTGGTCAAAACTATGTGTGTAAAGATGATTATATCATCTTAGGGGAATCCGTTCCAAGTGGAACAACTACGGCAAGTACGGTAGCAAAAGCTCTGGGTTATGCTGTAGATGGAAAATTCAGCAGCAGTTTTAAAAATGTTCCTGATGATGTACGAGAAAGAACCATTGAAAAAGCCTTGAGTAATATCAGTGAAGATGATGATATTTTTTCTGTATTATCCAAAGTGTCGGATAATATGTTGATCTTCAATGCAGGATTTATTTTAGGACTGAACAATAAAACTCCTTTGGTACTTGCAGGTGGTACACAAATGGGATGCGTGCTTTTAGTGGTCAATTCCATTTTGCAAACCATGGGTGGACACATAGATACGTCAAATCTTGCATTGTGTACAACGTCATGGGTGGCAAATGATGAACACTCTGATATCAAAGGCTTGTTGGAGATGTTGGATTTTAGGATTCATGCGTATTATGCCAATTTTGATTTCTCTTTGAGTCAACATCCTGCGCTTAAATTGTATGATGAAGGTGAAGCCAAAGAGGGTGTTGGGGCTGGTGGTGCATTGATGTATGGATTTTTAAATGGATTAACCAAAGAACAGATCACGCAAAAAGTGGAAAGTTTTTTAGGTTAAACAATGAAAATATTTGTATATGGTGGACAAAAATCGGGTAAAACCTCTTGTGCTGTTCGTTATGCATTAAAGTTTTCAGGTAAAAAAAAGCCTATTTATTTGGCAACTTACGATAACAGTTATGGCGATAAAAATATGCAAAAACGTATCAATCGACACATCAAAGAGCGAAAAAAAAGCTTTAAAAGTATTGAAAAAACCACTAAATTGCATAAGTGCATAAAGACAAATGAAACGTATTTGATTGATTGCATGAGCATGTGGTTACTTAATCATATAGAGTTACCTCAAAAAAAGATATTAAAACAGTTGAACAAGCTATTGGACACCAAAGCAAATACAGTTTTTGTACTCAACGACATCTCTTGTGGTGTGATTCCTGCAGATAAAATAAGCCGTAAATTTGTGGACATGAGTGGGCTTATTGGTCAAGTATTAGCACAAAAATGCGATGAAGTGGTGCGTGTGGAGTATGGTATTGAAACAAAAATTAAATGATTATTGGAACCCTATAAAATTTGGCATATCGTATTTTTCAATATTGCCTGTAAAGGTAGAAAAATTTGAGGTCAATAAGAACTTTTATCAAGGGGTGTTACTCTCGTTACCTTTAGTTGGTTTTGTGTTGGCATTGATTGTTTCATTTATACATTTTATACTGTTTACAGATTTATTGTATGGAGCATTTTTATGTGCGATGATCTATGTGTTTTTAACAGGTTTTCTGCATCTTGAAGCTGTAGCGGATACTGTTGATGGGTGGTATGCCTCTTTGAGTCAAAAGGATGTGTATGCCATCATGCATGAACCTCATGTTGGAGCTATAGGAGCTATTGGTACATTTTGCATTGTTCTTTTACTTTTGGCTGGATTGACGTATGCGTTATATTATGAGTTGTATTTACTTGTATTTCTTTCGTTGATGTTAAGCCGCGTAGGTGTATATTTTGCTTTGGAGTTTGATTTTCATCCTAAAAGTGTTTTTGTGTTGGGGCTAAAAAATGCCGTTGTTTATCCTGCGTGGCTGAAAATCATTGCTTATCCTTTAGTTTTGTTGGTTGGATTGATTTTAAAACCACTTAAAAAACGATTGGGTTTTCTCAATGGAGATACTTTAGGATTTATGATTGTGTTGCTTGAGATAATAGTGTTAAATATAGGGATTGTTTTATGTTAGAGTTTAGCCATGGAGGCGATGTAAATGGTTTTGCAAAGCAATTGGGTTGCTGTGTAAGCGAAGTGATTGATTTGTCGTCAAATATCAATTTTCTCAAACCCAATATTGCAGTGAATTTCAATGCTTTGAGTATTGATAGTTATCCAAATTATGATAAATTGTACGATGCTGTTGCGCAAAACTATGCAATACAAGCTAGTCAAATGGAACTGTTCAACGGTGGAAGTTCTGCAATTTTTTCTTTATTTAGTTTTTTAAAAACGAAAGGCTATGAGCGTTGTACTATTTATTCCCCTGCGTATTTGGAATATAAAAAAGCAGCACAAACGTTTGATTATCATCTAAAGCATATTAATCGTCTTGAAAGTATTGGACAGATGGTATTGCCAAATTCTTTGGTAGTTTTTGTGAATCCTTCTACTCCTGATGGGGCATTGTATGAACTTGAAGATTTTTTGGATGAATGGCTTGAAAAAAAATGTGTGGTGTTGATTGATGAGTCTTTTTTGGATTTTACCAATGCAAAAAGTGCAACACAATTTCTTGATCAATACCCTAATATCTTTATTCTTAAATCATTAACAAAGTTTTACAGCAGTGCTGGAATTCGAGTAGGTGCTATGATCTCAAATAAATCCAATATTGAACAATTTCAAGCTATTCAGCCCGCTTGGAAAATTTCTCAATTTGACAGTAGCTATATACAAGAGGCACTCAAAGATACTAAGTTTAAAACCATCACCAAAGCTGTTAACGCTAAAAATACCCTTTTGCTGAATAATGTTTTGGAAGAATCTTTATTATTTGAAAAGGTATTTACGACTTCGGCCAATTATATTTTAGCAAAACTCAAAAATATAGATGCGCAAACTTTGCAAAAATATCTGAGCCACCATAAAATTATGATACGTGATTGCACCAACTTTGATGGTTTGGATGAGACTTATGTACGCATTGCAGTTAAAAGTGAACAAAGCATCAAGAGATTTAAAAAGGCACTTCAACGTGTTGCTCAAAAATCAATATCTTAGTACCTTTTCTTTAATTATCACTATTATTGTGATGAGTGCAATGGTGTATTTGACGGTCAAAAGTTATGTGTTTGTGGATTCTCATCATATTGATATTCAAGGCAGTACCTATGTGCATCAAGTATCGACTAAACCATATGTCTTACAACAAGCACTTCAAATAACAAAAATTTGTAAAACCGATGCCTGTAAAATCCAAAAAATGCTTAATTTTGCTACGAGCATTCCGTATAAAATTAATCCAAGTATCTCTAGAAGTCCTAAAAATACGGTTAAAAATGCCTATGGGGATTGTGATGATAAAAGTAATTTATTGATTTCTATGCTCAACAGCATGGGGTATGAAGCGTATTTTGTTTTGGTTCCGGGACATATTTTCACCATTGTTGCATTGGATGATAAACGCTACATGAACTTTAAAGGTATATATCTAAATGGAAAAAAATACTATATTTTAGAATCTACAGCAAAGATGTCGCCTATTGGATATCCTTTAAAATATGACTTGGATTTGATTAAAGCGATTGTTAACCCTTTTACGAATAAAAAAATAAAAATTAATCAACTGGAATGGAAACGTTAATATGCATGATATATCTATCTTGGGAACCAGTTCAGATGCTGGGAAATCAACGCTTACTTTTATTATTGGACGATTGTTGCAAAAACAAGGTTTGAGTGTGGTTCCTTTTAAAGCACAAAATGTTTCAAACAATTCTAGTGTGGCTGATGATGGCAGTGAACTGGCTATGGCACAATATTTTCAAGCGGATGTGTTAAATGTAAAAACGTCGCATCATCTTAATCCTGTGTTGTTAAAATCAGGTCATGGCAACTTGGCAAATATGATTTTGTCCGGAAAATCTGTGGGCAATAAAGATGTACGTGCGTATTATAAAGATATCGATCAGCTTAAACCTATTGTCAATAAGGCGTTTAAATATCTCAAAAAACGATACGAGGTGATCATAGCAGAGGGTGCAGGAAGTCCAGTGGAATTGAATTTGATGGATAAAGATTTGTCCAATATTCATATTGCAAAAACTTTTAATACAAAGATTATATTGGTTGCAGATATCCAACGTGGAGGAGTCTTTGCTTCTATTTGGGGAGTGGTTAATCTTTTGCCAAAGCAACTTCGTAAAAATATAATTGGCGTAGTGGTGAATAAATTTTGTGGTGACATGCGTTTGTTTGATAAAGGTGTTGAGATTATTGAGAAACAATTTAAAATCCCTGTGCTTGGGGTATTGCCGTATTTGCCTTTGAACATTGGATTTGAGGACAGTGCCTCATTGTTAAACTATACACAAAAAGGGATAGGGAAGATCAAAGTAGGGGTGATAAAGTTTCCGCATATCAGTAACTACAATGATTTTGAGCCTTTGATCTTAGATGAAGAGGTTCAATTGGATTTTATTACTGCTGGAATTGAACAGTACGATATGATTATTTTACCCGGCAGTAAAAAAGTGATATCGGATCTACGGTGGCTAAAAGAGCAATTTTTGTTTGAAGCTATAAAGAGTTATAAAAAGCCAATTTTGGGTATCTGTGGTGGATATGAGATGATGTTTGAAACGCTTGAAGATAAAAAAGGAATCGAAGATGAAAAAGGTTCATGTGTAAATGGTTTCTCTTTTGTATCTTCAAAAGTCAAGTTTAAAACAAAAAAACGATTAAAAAACAGTACCTATGTTCAATTTGGTTTGCAACTAAAAGGGTATGAGATTCATCATGGAGATGTGAAAAAAGAGTTTGAGTGGTTTGAACAAAACAACATCAAAGGAACGTTTCTGCATGCAGTATTTGAAAACGATAATTTTCGCAATAAGCTTTTAAAACGTCTTAATAATCAATATCAAGGTTATGATTTTCAACGTTTTAAAAAACAAACGATCAATAACTATATAGATACCATGGAAAAACATTTGGATATACAAAAAGTTATAAAGTGCTTGTAGAATTAACATTTTTTTCATACATTATCGATAGAATTTTTGGAGAGTTTTCTTTTATTCGTCATCCTGTTGTAATGATGGGAGATTATATCGCATGGTTTGAAAAAAAGTTTTATCAAGACAGTATTTTACGTGGGATGTTTTTAAGCTTATCGTTGATTGTTATGGTGGTATTGATCTGTTTGGTGCTAGAATATATGTTGCCTTGGTACATTCAAGTACTTATAGCTTCAATGGGAATTGCTTCTAAAATGCTTTACGATAGTGTGAAAGATATTATGCATAACCCTAAAAATATTCAATATCTAGTAAGTCGTGATACCAAAGAGTTAAGTCAAAGCGATGTGAATAAAGCAGCGATTGAAACCTATGCTGAAAATTTGAGTGATGGGGTGGTTGCCCCTTTAGTGTATCTGTTGTTTTTTGGTTTGACTGGATTGTTTGTGTATAAAGCAATCAACACTTTAGATTCGATGGTAGGGTATCGTAATGCACGTTTTGAAAAGTATGGAAAGTTTAGTGCAAAACTGGATGATGTGGTGAATTTCATCCCTGCTCGTATCACGGCGTTTTTAATTGCATTGTTGTTTTTCAGTAACCGTGCTGCACAAAATATTTCAAAATATGGACATAAACATGAAAGTCCCAATGCAGGATATCCAATATCTGCTATGGCAGGAGTTTTGAATATATCGTTGGGCGGACCAACTTCGTATTTTGGTACAATTAAAAATAAACCGTATTTTGGGGATGGAACAAAAAATATAACGATCAAGCATATTGCACATGCTTTAGAGTTTCAAAAAAGAATTGATGGGTTTATAATTTTAGGATTAGGAGGATTGTATGTCGTATATGGATTGGTTTGAAAAACATGCTAAAAAGCATGAAAAAATTATGCTAAAGCTAATACATCTTAGTGATGATGAGATCATAGAATATTTTACTTGGGACAATATGCTTCAAGCTGAACCTGATTTTTGCCCCTTGTATAAAGAGAATAAAAAATGTCACGATATGGAAGATTTAAATTGCTATTTGTGTGCGTGTCCAAATTTTCGTTTTAATGATGATGAACCTATTGTTAAAAGTGATTGTGGAATTAAATCCAAAGATGGCGTACAGCGTGAATACAGCGGTATCATTCATCAAGATTGTTCGGCGTGTACTATTCCGCATGGGAAGTGGTACGTTAAAAAGCATTTTAATCGGGATTGGAAAGTTGTCATGGATAAAGTGGCTTCAAAGAAAGAGTAAAGTAAAACGGCACTATAATAACAATAAAAATAATTTAGGAATAACAATGAATAAATACATACATTTATTAATAGCAGGATTGATAGCCCTTGGTTTGATAGGTTGTTACAGTAGCAGTACCAATCAAGGCGCTGTTGGCGTTGAGCGAAAACAGTTTATGATGCTTTCAAGTGAGGAAATGGATAAAGGTGCACTTCAAGCATATGCAAAGATGATGGGCGATGCTAAGAAAAAGCATGTTTATAACAACGATACACAAACAGCGTATCGAATTAAAAGAATTTTAAATGAACTGATTCCTCATACGGCAGTATTTCGTCAAGATGCTTTAAAATGGAAATGGGAAGTAAATCTTATTGATTCAAAGCAGCTCAATGCTTGGTGTATGCCTGGTGGAAAAATGGCTTTTTATTCTGGGTTGATTCATTCATTGAAACTTAATGATGCACAAATAGCAGCTATCATGGGTCATGAGATGGGTCATGCATTAAGAGAGCATTCGCGTGAACGCGCATCCCGGAATTATGCCACATCAGCAACTATCTCTATTGCAGCACAATTATTGGGTTTAGGAGGGGGCGTGAGTTCCTTGGCAAATCAAGTAGCCGATGTAACGTTTAATCTTCCCAATTCAAGAGAAGCAGAAAGAGAAGCTGATCGTATCGGAATAGAACTTGCAGCAAGAGCTGGGTATGATCCAAAAGAATCCGTTGGAGTGTGGCAAAAGATGGCAAAATTATCAAAATCTCATCCACCAGAGATATTAAGCACACATCCTATTTATAAAAATAGAATTGCAGATTTACAAAAGTATTCTAGAGTTGTAGAGCCACTGTATCTAGCAGCAAGGAAGTAGAGTAATTATTGTAAACAGTTTTAGTTTTAATCTGCGTTACCAAGTTTAGAACTTGGTAACGAGGAGAAATTAATAAGAGTATAGAATGTTTACTTGCAGTAGCATAATACAAATTTTCCATATAAGCTACAATATACATTTTACTAAGTATAATTAGTAAAAATATACTATTTTAGGATATATACTATGGAAAATGCAATACTAAAACACAATCCTCATTGGAAAAAAGAGTATAAAAACTTATACCAAAGAGATATTTTAGAAGATCTACTCAACAAACTCCACCTTAAGCAAATCCAAGTTTTAAAAGGTATAAGAAGAAGTGGGAAAACTACACTTTTTAAACTTATCATTAATAAGCTTTTAGAAAATGAAGAATCTAAGTCTATTTTATACATTAACCTTGATGATCCTTATTTTAGTGAACTGTATAGCCATAGTAAAAATCTATATAAACTTTTAGAGTTAAGTGAAAAACTAACAGGCATAAAAGTACAGTATCTTTTTTTAGATGAAGTGCAAAATGTGCATGCTTGGGAAAAATTTGTAAAAACTATTTATGACAATGAGCTAGTAAAAAAGATATTTATCACTGGATCTAACTCTTCTTTGCTAGATGGAGAATATGCTACACTTTTAAGTGGTAGATTTCTAAGCCAGACTATAACCCCACCATCATATAGTGAAGTTTTAAAGTATAATGATATAAATAGTAGATTTGAACTCGTAGACAACAAAATACAAGCACTAAAAATTTGCGATAGTATGATGCAGTTTGGTTCTTTTTTTGAGGTGCTAAATGAAAATAAATTTAAAAGAGATATTGTTCTTAGTTATTATGAAACGATCATATTTAAAGATTGTATAGCAAACAATAACTTACGAGATGCAAAAACTTTTAAAGAGTTTGTCAATTTTATGATTTCAAATAGTACAAATATGTACTCCTATAACTCATTATCAAAAGCTACAGGTATAAATGATAATAGTGTTAAAGAGTATATAAGAGTTATGCAAGATTGTTATCTCGCTTGTGAGATAAAACAATACTCCTATTCACTAAAAGAGCAAATAAAAACAAAGAAAAAAATCTATATAAATGACAACAGTTTTTTAGCTCAAACATCCTTTAGATTTTCAAAAGACTTGGGCAAGTTGTTGGAGAACTTTGTCTATACTGAACTAATGAAACAAAACTATGAGATATATTATTTTAACAAAGATTTTGAGTGTGATTTTATTTGTAAAAAAGAGGAACAAATCATAGCTATTCAAGTTTGTTATGAGCTTACACATCAAAATAAAGACAGAGAAGTCAATGGTTTGAAAAAACTAAAATTAAAGTGCGACAAAAAAATTATTATTACATATGATAATGCCGATGAATTAGAAAATATAGATGATATAGATATAGTAAACTTTTGGGATTATTTTAGTTAATATATAGTCATAATCTTTGTTTGAATAATCAGAACCTCAATAGATACGTTAAGTGGGAAATTTTCCCCACTTAATAGATATTTAGTACAGATCGGTTCGTAAAATTGCACCGTTACTTGCATTTGTCACTAAGCTTCGGTATTGACCTAACCATCTTGAGTTGATCTCTTTTTTTAGTGGTGTAAAGTTTGCTTTTCTTGTTGCAACCTCTTCATCACTTAGATCAACGCTTAAGATGTATTGATCCACGTCGATGTGAATACTGTCTCCATCTTTAAGCAATCCAATCATTCCACCTTCAGCAGCTTCTGGACTCACATGACCAATCGAAGCTCCACGAGTGGCACCTGAAAATCGACCATCCGTAATCAAGGCAACTTTATCACCAAGACCCATACCCATGATAAGACTCGTAGGTGCTAGCATCTCTTGCATACCTGGACCACCTTTTGGACCTTCATAACGAATCACGACAACATTACCTGCTTTTACTTTTCCGCTTGTGATTCCAAGAATAGCATCATCTTGCGAGTCAAAACATACAGCAGTTCCTGTAAAGACACGCTCTCCTGTGATACCTGCAGTTTTGATAACGGCACCTTCTTGCGCTAAATTACCATATAAAATAGCCAATCCACCCACTTCAGAATATGGGTTGTCAATCGTGTGGATGATGTTTGTATCCACAATTGCAGCATCTTTAATCCGCTCTTTTAGAGTTTCTCCTGTGACTGTAAGATTGTCTAAAAGGATATCGTCTCCGCGTTTACTCATCTCATGCATCACCGCGCTTACTCCTCCTGCTTTATCGATGTCTTCCATGTGAATAGTAGTCAAACTTGGAGAGATTTTAGCGATGTGCGATACGCGTTTGCTCACTTTGTTGATATCGCTTAGATTGAAATTTACATCCGCTTCTTTTGCAATTGCCAACATATGAAGTACTGTGTTTGAGCTTCCACCCATTGCCATGTCTACTGCAAAGGCATTGCGTACGGCATTTTCATTTAGAATGTTCTTCATATTGAATTTTTCTTTTTGTGCGTGTTCCATGTGTGCAATTTCGCAAACTCTTCGTGCTGCTTTTCGATATAGAACCTCTCGCTCTTTGGTTAAGGCTAAAATGGTTCCATTTCCAGGAAGGGCGATCCCCATAGCTTCCATTAACGTGTTCATGGAGTTTGCGGTAAACATACCAGAACATGATCCCCCACTTGGACAAGCATTGCACTCAATATCGGTAAGTTCTTCTTCAGAGATATCGCCTGCTTCAAATTTACCAACAGCTTCAAATGCTGTAGCTAAATCAATAGGTGTTCCATCTTGTGTGTACCCTTTTGCCATTGGACCACCACTTACAAATACGGTTGGAACATTGACTCGTAATGCTCCCATGATCATCCCTGGAACAATTTTATCACAGTTTGGAATAGCAATCATCGCATCAAGCTTGTGTGCGTTCATCACTGTTTCAATTGACGATGCAATCAACTCTCGTGAAGGTAAGGAAAATAGCATCCCATCATGACCCATGGCAATACCATCATCCACTCCAATAGTATTAAACTCAAATGGCACACAACCTGCTTTTCTAATCTCATCTTTGATGATAACACTTACTTTATCCAAAAAGAAATGCCCCGGAATAACTTCAATAAATGAGTTCGCTACTCCAATAAACGGTTTGTCAAAATCATCATCTTTTAGTCCAGTGGCTCTAAACAGTGACCTATGTGGTGCTCTGTTGTGTCCTTTTTTTACTTCATCACTTCTCATGTGGTATCCTTGTGTAGTGTGTTTATATTATGGGGTGATTATACTGATTTAAGAGTTTATAATAGATTAAGAATTTTGTCTTTTTGACAAATTTTATAATTTATTTTAAAAACCCT
>JAYEFX010000005.1:0-4178 GCA_034658775.1 Campylobacterota bacterium | reverse complement strand
TTTTAATCCATGCCCACCAGATTTAATTTTTGCAGCTGCAAAAATCTCACCAGCAAGAAGAACACCTTGTCCACCAACACCTGTAAATCTCATTAGTTTTCTAGCCATTGTGTTGCTCCTTATATTTTTTTAGCAAAATCATCTTGTGTGATTTTTGCTCGTTTACCTTGATGTGCATCGATAATATCTTGATACATATCACAGTATTCTCTAACTTCAGTATCATGTTTTAATACACCTGTAGGGAACAAGTTTAATTGCTCATCTTCAGATAGTTTATCGTATTTAGATTTTGCCATTGTAATATCATCAATCCATTGAAGATTTTCCATAGCACTTACCATCTTATTTTTTCTACCTAAGTTAATGTGACAGTTAGAAAGAATATCAAAGAATGAGAAACCTTTATGAGAGAAACCTTTAATTAAGATTCTTTCAAGTTTTTTAGGGTCAAGCATTGATTCTCTAGCAACAAAAGAAGCTCCAGAAGCAATAGCAACATCACAACCATCAAAAGTTGGGTCAATATTACCAGCTTTTTGAGTAACTGTCCACATACCTTGAGGAGTAGTAGGAGATGTTTGAGAATTTGTAAGACCATAAATGAAGTTATTGATCATAATAAAGTTAATATCAATATTTCTTCTACATGCATGAATCGTATGATTTCCACCAATTGCTAGTGCATCACCATCACCTGCTACACAAATAACATTTTTATCTGGATTGGCAAGTTTAACACCTGTAGCATAAGCAACAGTTCTACCGTGTGTAGAGTGAATTGTATTAAAATCTACATATGAAGAGAATCTTCCAGAACATCCAATACCAGAAACAACACAAACGCTATCTTGGCTCCATCCCATTTTTTCTATCGCTCGAATAGTGGCTTTAAGAATAACTCCATCACCACATCCCCAACACCATAGTGTTGGCATTTTTTCAAGTCTTAAATATTTATCGTAATTATAAGCCATATTAGAATACCTCCTTAACTTTTGCTACAATCTCATGTGGAGAGATAGCTCTACCATTTACTTTGTAAAGACCTTCAATATCTAATCGACTTGAAACTCTTTCTACCTCTTCTGTGTATTGTCGAATATTTAACTCAACACAAAGAACATTTTTAATCTTATCTGTATACGATTTAATTGAATCTGCTGGTGATGGCCATAGAGTAATTGGTCTAAATAGACCCGCTTTAATTCCATCTTTTCTTAAATGTCGAATCGCTTCTTTAGCTGCAAGTGATACCGAACCGTAAGCGATGATTAATACTTCACCATCTTCACCTGTCATATCATCAAGCATAAACTCTTCATTTAATTCAATCTCATCTTGATGTGCTACAACTTTATCTTCCAATCTTTGGATAAGTTTTCGACACGTTTCAATCTCTTCCGTTGGGAAACCATTTCTATCATGGTGTAATCCAGTATAGTGGTATCTGTAACCTTGGAACATTGGATTTAGAGTTGCTGGTTCAGTTGGACCACACTCATATGGGAAATACTCTTCAGCAGGTCCATCAAATGTTTTTCTTGGAACGATTCCTTCTTGAACCTCTTCAACTGTTGGAAGCATCGCTTTACCATGCATGTGACCAATTGTTTCATCTAAAAGAACAATTACAGGTTGCATAAATCTATCCGCAAGATTAAACGCTCTTACTGTTTCTGTATAACACTCAGCTAAATTACCAGCACATAATGTGATTGAACGATAATCACCATGTGAAGGATTAGATGATTGCTTGATATCCCCTTGCGATACACGAGTTGGAAGACCTGTTGATGGACCACCTCTCATTACGTTTACACATACCAATGGAACTTCTGCCATTTGTGCAAGTCCAAGGTTTTCTGCTTTTAAACTCATACCTGGTCCAGATGTTCCTGTCATGGTTCGAACACCAGACATACCTGCACCAATAACAGCACAAATTGCTCCAATTTCATCTTCCATTTGAATACATGTACCACCAACCTTAGGTAAAAGGTCAGAAATTTCATGCATAATTTCACTTGATGGTGTTAATGGATATCCTCCAAAAAACTTACATCCAGCATCAACACCCGCTAATGCTGATAACTCATTACCAGTAGATACTATTTCTCTAGTTGCCATATATTTTCTCCTTAGTAACCCGCAGGTAACCTATATTTATTATTTACGATTGCTTCTTGTCGCGCTTTTGCTTCATCCGATAGTTTTGAAAATTTATATTCTTTTTTATCTGCTACAAAGATTGCAAAATCAGGACATGTTAATTCACATTCATTACATCCGATACACGCTTCTGGTGCAATTACACTAATCATTGCCCCCAAAGTCGAAGTTGGTTCAGCTTGCATCGATAATACACCCGCTGGACATACTGATACACAAATATCACATGCTTTACATCTAGCTGTATCAACCCATACAGGTGTATTTTCTGGTGCTTCAATTATTGCCATTTTTTCTCCTTTTATGAAAAAGTATAAGTGAGATGACGTCTCAAATATATCTGTAGTAAAGGATAACTTATTTTGTGTAATAGATATTTTAATTTTTTATGCAATTTTTAATCTTTATGTCTATTGTTACATTTTGAAGCAATCATTTTTAAGTACAATTAATTGTGTAACAATTTGAAATTTTAACTCATTTTTCCTATAGCACATGAAACAAAACTTTTTGCTTTTGTTTGCAGTGTTTCTAAGTTACCTAATTCATCAGTACTTAGAGGATAACCTATGTTTCTAAGTGTAGTTTTTAGATTTTCAAGTTGATTGTTTTGTATGTTTAAGGTGATTTGTCTTGGTACGGTTTCAAGATTCACTTCAACCTCACCAAATTCTTTTAAAAGGGCTTTTTTTAGCGTATTAGCACAGCCACCACATTTGACATTATGAACGATAAACGTTTGTGGATTTTTCATAATAATTCCTTTGTATTTATAAAGAATTGTAACAAATGTAAAAAGAGTGGGGTTTTAAGTTTAAAAAGTAGTTAGAAGATAAAAGATTAATCTTTTATCTTCTAGTGTGAAATAAAATTATTTTTGAAGTGTTAATTCAATTCTTCTGTTTTCGTATCGTCCCTCTTTAGTTGCATTATCGGCAACTGGTTGAGATTCACCAAGACCTTCAGTATTAAGTCGTGCATCAGAGATACCATTTGCTACGATTGCGTTTTTAACTGCAACGGCACGTCTTTCAGAAAGTTTTTGATTGTATGCATCACTTGCTGTTGAATCAGTATGTCCAGAAATTGTAGCATTGTACCCTTTGTAATCATTCATGATTTGTGTAGCTTTATCAATCTCACCTTGGAATTCAGGCTTGATAGCTGATTTATCAGAATCAAAGTTTACTTTAATTTTATGAATAATTGTACAACCATCTGCATCAACTAAAACACCTGGTGGTGTAGTAGGACATTTATCGTTTGCATCAATAACACCATCGTTGTCACCATCAAGTACAGGAGCTGGAGCAGGTGGAGCAACTGGTGCAGGAGCTGGTTCTGGAACTACTACTGGTGCAGGAGCTGCAACTGGTTTTTTACCCAGTGGAATAGCTAAACCAATAGTATAAATCATGTTGTTTTCACCATGATCAAACTTGATTGCATGTCGAACTTCTGTTTTGATCGCTAAATCATAATCACATTCAGGAATGCTGTATTGAAAACCTAAACCGTATTGGAAAAAACCTGCATCATCATTGTTTGGATCTTCTGCAAATTGTCCACCATCGATATCTTCATAACCAATACCTGCTAAACCATAAAATTTAAGTGCATCAATACTAGTATCATACATCTTAACTGCATTTATAAAATATCTTTCAATATCGTATTGCGGATTTTGACCTGGTAGATTATCTTCTAATTCAGCATCTGAAGATTTTTCAAAACCTAATTCAATTTGATCAACAATAGTACTGTCCATGTTGATACCAAATCGTAAACCATAGTTGAAGTATTCTTCTAAGTCCAAGTTACCTTCAGAGTGTGTTCCACCTACAGTTGGTGTAATTTCATAGTTGTATGCACTGTTTGCACCAAATAATGCAGTTGATGCAATAAGTGATAATGAGACAAGTGTTTTTTTCATTGTGATTCCTTCTTTTAAATAATTAATGACATTATAGCAAAAAAATATTCATCTATTCTTAAATGTGGAAATA
>JAYEFX010000004.1:0-18649 GCA_034658775.1 Campylobacterota bacterium | reverse complement strand
TCCGCACTCATTTTTCGAAACTCTTTATCCGTACCACCTTGAATTATGGCAAAAATATTTTGATCTACCCCTACCCCTTTGGCTTGTTGTTCTTTATGATACGTTATGGCTTCTTGCGCCCATTGCGTTGTTCGCTCAATGCTTAGCTGTATTCTCTCACGAGTATTGGGTAAGGCAACCAGATCATCCAAAATCATCATGATATCACTGCGCAAATCATATTGTGTATCCAATACACTTTGAGGTGAAAAATAGTGTTTACTTCCATCAATATGAGATTTAAACATAATCCCATTTTTATCTGCTTTGCTAATATCACTTAAAGAGAAAGCTTGAAATCCACCACTGTCGGTTAAAAACGAGTTTGGAAACTTAGAGAAACCATGCAATCCACCAAATTGTTTTATGATTTGTCGACCTGGACGAAGATACAGATGATAGGTATTTCCCAAAATTATTTTTGCTCCTAAATCAAGCATATCTTTTGCATCGAGTGCTTTAACGCTAGCTTGCGTACCTACGGGCATAAATACAGGTGTAGTGATGGTACTGTGAGCTGTTTTAATGGTTGTTGCTCGTGCATCTCCATCTGTTTTATCTAATTTGAATTCCATTTGGCTATAATATCCTTTATATTTATGTAGAAATGGTTTGGTGTTAATGAAAAATATTTTAGTAATATTAGACGGTATTGTATCTAAAAAACTATTAAGTAGAATGGTAGATTCGAATGTCGTAAACAATATGTATGATGTAATTTATATGGATAGTTCTATCCTATGCGATGAGAAGCCGGAGAATTTTACTTTTTATAAATTTGATCCAACCTCATTTTCTAAACTTTATACGGTACTTACAAAAGTTAACCACACCGAAGTATTGATTGTATTAAACTCCAAAGAGGAGATTCAAAGTGTTATTAAAAATATTCGTAACTACAAAAAAAATCTTCAAATCACCATCTACAACAACTGGGAGATAACGCTTAGTGAAGATCCATACGTAAACAACTACAACGGTATTGAAGTTTTGGCAAACGGTTTACTGGAAAAACTTCCAAATGTTCCTATTGTTGCACAAAATATAGGTTTGCGTCAAGGGGAGATTATGGAGCTACGAATCCCATTTGGTAGCTCATATGCATATCGATACGTAGGATCCATTGAACAAAAAGACTGGAAGATATTTGGTCTGTATCGAAATGATAAATTACTAAGCATCAAGCCATCACTCGTACTCAAACCCAACGATATCATCTTAATGATAGGAAACCCCAACGTATTGATGCAAGTATACGCAACCATCACTAAAACTCAAGGACAATTTCCACGGCCATTTGGCGAAAACCTCTATCTGTATTTTGATCTGTATTTACAAACAGATAAAGAGGTAATTAATTGTGCTAAAGAGACCCGTGACCTGCATCGAAAACTCAAAAATGATAAGCTTGTTATCAAGATTACTCGACCAACCAACAATCAAGTACTTAAACAAATTTACGCCATCTTTAAAAAACTGGACAATGTTGAGATTGAACTTGATTATCATAATATTGGGTTTAATAAAATTTTATGCGATGATGTCAAACGATTTAACATTGGTATGATTATCTTATCGCACACACTGTTACGCAATAAAGAATCAACGAAAAAGATTTTAGACTTAAAACTTCCATTATATAAATTGGGTATTGAGCCTATTAGTAGAGTCAATCAAAGTGTTGTTTTACTGAACCAATCAACGCATTATGAACAAATATCTCCATTGGTTTTTGATATCTCTAATCAGCTAAAAACAAAAGTTACGGTGTTTGATTCTGACCCCATTGAAGATAAAACACAAGATGTAATTATTGAACATTTTGAGAATTTAGGAAAAATCTTTAATACGCCAATAAAAACTATAAGGAACAATAAAAACCCAATTAAAGAACTTCAACAACTACAAAACATCATTCAAATTCTTCCATTAAGAGACGATATGTTTGAAACACGATTGTTTAAGTTTTTTAATACAGACAGTGATTTATTGTCTTATGATATCAATAAATTTAACCAAATATTTATACCAATTATTGAGGAATAATATGCAATTTGAACAGTATCCTTTTGAAAAATTAAGCAATTTACTTGAAGGAATTACACCTAACCCTACATTTACACCCAGCGCTTTAACCATTGGTGAGCCAAAATTTGACACCCCACAATTTATTCAAAAATGTCTAAAAGACAGCAGCGCATTACTCAACAAATATCCAAAAAGTGCAGGTGAAAGTTATCTTAAAGAGTCCATGATACAATTTGTACACACGCGATTTGATGTTCAACTGCAACCCAATCAACTCATACCAACGTTTGGTACGCGAGAAGTGTTATTTAATTTTCCACAATTTTATCTGTTTGATAAACAAGACCCCACCATGGCATTTACCAACCCTTTTTATCAGATATATGAAGGGGCTGCTATTGCAACACGTTCAAAGATTATCCATATAAATCTAACCAAAGAAAACAATTTTAAAGCAACACTTAGTGACGATCAGCTTCAAGTGTGCGATATGGTGATCCTTAACTTTCCAAACAATCCAACCAGTGCTAGCATCACTAAAGATGAATTAAAAACATGGGTACAAAAAGCATTAAAATACGATTTTATACTTATCAATGATGAGTGTTACAGTGAATTGTATTTTGATGAAAGCTCAAAACCCTCTTCCCTTCTTGAAGCCAGCATTGAAGTAGGAAATTCAACTTTTAAAAATATATTAGTACTTAATTCCATCTCCAAAAGAAGCTCAGCCCCGGGTCTACGAAGTGGATTTATTGCAGGTGATGCTGTGATTTTAAAAGAGTACATGAAATATCGTACGTACATAGGCTGTGCTATCCCTGAGCCCATACAAAAAGCAGCAGCAATTGCTTGGAGAGATGAAGAACATGTAAACGTGTTTAGAGACAATTATCGTCAAAATTTTGCCTTGGCCCAAGAGATTTTAGGCATCACACCACCCCAAGCTACATTTTACATCTGGCTTGAAGTTGACGATGAATTAACATTTACACAAAAGCTTTATCAAGAAAAAAACATCAAAGTATTGCCAGGAAGTTTTTTGGGTAGGGGTGGAATTGGAAAAGGCTATGTTCGTATTGCCTTAGTTGAAAATGCCAAAAAAACAAAAGAGATATTACTACGACTAAAGGAATTTATCAATGAATCAACACCAGCTTAACGAAGCACGAACCAATCCAGATTTTCTAAACTATTTAGACCAAACTCAAAAAGATGCGATGGAAACAAAAGATATTGCTGCTTTATATGAAGTACTGGACTCATTATTGGTTTTAGACCTTATTGATGAAAATCGAATCAACATCGTGTATGAAGAGATTTTAAAAATTGCTTTTGATAAAGTTGAAGAGTTCATTGGCCAAAATAAAAAACTAACACTCAAAGATGATGCGTTGTACTATATTCGTGCATTTTATGAGCACGCCATTGAAAAGTGGAGCATGGACAACTTCAAAGGAGCTAAAGAACTGTTTTTTATTTTAGCTCAAATCATTGATGATGCAAAACTGATTGATGCATTGAATATACACATCATCACTTGTGCAAACCAGATAGACATGGATACCTTTTATGAAACATCGGTAAATGTTGATGCTTTAAATACGGATGAAACGTACGGCTATTTTATCATCAATTTCAACTTTGAGACAAACACCTTTCTTGAACAAAACCATAAAATTCTTGCAACACAATACAATGAATTAAAACATCTATTAGACACCTAAGGGAAACACTATGAAAATACATTTTATTGGAATTGGGGGAATTGGTCTGTCTGCTCTTGCTCGTTTTTTACAGCACAGTGGGCATCGTGTAAGCGGTTCAGATATCAAATCAACGCCCATCACTCAAAAACTTGAAGAGGAAGGGATACTGGTCAATATTCCGCAAACGGCAGATGCCATTAGCAATCAAGATTTAGTCATCTACAGTGCGGCGGTGACCCCGGACAATGCTGAAATATTAGCGGCACAACAACAAAACCTCAATCTTCTTTCACGAAAAGAAGCTCTTGGAACCATTCTAAAAGACACTCAAAATTATTGCATCTGTGCAGCGCATGGGAAAAGCACCACAACTGCCATGTTAAGTTCCATTTTGCAAAACAGCGCACTTATTGGGGCAATCAGTAAAGAGTTTGATTCCAACTTTCGCTACATCAACGACAGTTTATCATTTGAAGCGGATGAAAGTGATGAGAGTTTTATTCTTAGCAATCCCTATTGTTCCATTGTTTTAAATACCGAACCCGAACACATGGAATACTACAAATACGATACCAAAAGATTTTACGATGCCTATCAAAAATTTTTAGATATCGCAAAACTACGTGTTATCAATGCTGAAGATGATTTTTTAAAAGATTATCAAGGTGAAGCGATACGATTGTATCCATCAAAAGATATAAAAAACATCTCCTATTTTTTAAAAGACAATCAACCGTACACAAAATTTATGCTAAAAGATATGGGCGAATTTGAGGTTTGGGGATTTGGTGAACACATTGCACTGGATGCGGCTATGGCTATTCTTGCAGCTCATCACACCATGAGCATAGAACAAATTAAAGAAAATCTTCCAAAATACCAAGGGATAAAAAAACGCTTCGATGTGGTACAAGCCCATGAAAATTTTGTGGTCATAGATGACTACGCTCATCATCCAACCGAAATCAAAGCAACCATTGAATCGGTTAAAATGTACAATAAACTCAACAACATTGATAAACTCACCATCGTATGGCAGCCCCACAAATACAGCCGAACTAAAGATAATTTAGAAGCCTTTAAAGAGTGTTTTCAAGGCTGCAATAACCTCATTATTTTGCCCGTATGGAGTGTGGCTGAATCAATTCAGATTATTGATTTTGTCCATGAATTTGCTCAATACAATCCAATTTTTGCCGATTATGTCACAACCTATGAGAATAAAATCAATGTGATGAAAAATGAGATTTTAATCCAAACCATCACCACAGGAACAGTCTTGGGTGTTGGTGCAGGAGATATTACTTACCAACTTAGATAAATGGAGATTTTGATGAAAAAAATGATTATTTTAAGCATGCTGTGTCTGGGTGTTTCAGCGCATGCTTTAAGCTGGTCCCAGCTTAAAAGCTGGACCAACAAAACCATTGACCCAGATGTAAAATACAATCTTGAAACCGAAGGGTACAATGTTCGTGTATATGAGTTCACACCCGTAAGTGATCCTGGAAGTCTGTGTATCATGAGCTTTACCAATGAAAAAATGGGAATGTTTTGCTTCAATAAATCAAAAGAGGCAATTAGAAAAGAGAAATAAATGATTATATCGTTACTGTTCCATTAACGATATTTATTTTTCCCAGCAGTTCATATTCAAATACTTTATGTCCAAATTTTTCAACCGCTTCATCATACGTTGGATTACCTTGCGCAAAATCTAAAAAATCATCTTCTATGGACACTTTTTGAACCTTTACTCCTAAATCGTTAATAAATTCATCAATATCATAAATCACTTTGGCTAAACCTTTTTTGACAAGCTCATTGGTTCCTTGACTCTCCAAAATACGGTGCGGTAAAACATAGATCTCTTTACCCATCCTAAGTGCATATTCCACACTGCGCAAACTACCACTTTTAAGATCAGCTTGCGTAACAATCAGTTTTTCTCCCAATGCAACAACCAGTTCATTGCGATGTACAAAACTGTATCGTGTCGCTTTTGCACCACTTTCATAGGTACTTAACAGCAAACCATTTTTTTCAATATCTTCTATGAGTGCTTTATTAACAGCAGGATAACGTATATCCAAACCATTAGCAAGCACTGCAATAGTATTTTGTGCACCGGCAGCTTTATGGGCTATTGCATCCACACCCATTGCTGCACCCGATACAATGCAATAGCCACTCAAACTTAATTTACGCGCTAATGTGTGCGTCATGTTTTTAGTATACGATATAGGACGTCTTGATCCTACAATAGAGATCTTTGCTTGGGCAAGTAAACTTGTATCACCAAGACAATAGATTGAATCAGGATATTTTTTCATCGATGAAAGTTCAGGAATATGTTTTTGTACTAAAGGGTATACTTTTTTGTCCATCACCCATGATAGTTAAATTTAGTTTATAATATGATAAATTATAAACTAAATTTGATTAACATGAATAAGTTCAATATCTTTTAGTAGATGTTTTGAATTTTTTAATACTTTTATGGTCATACTGTGCGGATGTCCAATTGCAATACCCAAACCAGTTTTTTGAGCAAATTTAATCGCTTTTTTGAGTTGACCTTGAATGTAGTTGAAATCTTGTTTATTATCCAAAAATATATTTCGTGGATAAAACTCTACACCATAATTGTTGGCATGTTTTTGTGCAACGGTTTTTGCCGTAGTTCGACTATCAATAAATTTAAAATTGTATTTTTTTAGCACTTTCATAAGTTTATCCATAGATTGATCATCTGCTGTAAATTTACTGCCCGTATGGTTGTTGATGTATACTGCTTTTGGATACTGCTTTTTTATCTTTGCGATACGTTGATCAATAGTTGCTAAACTGTCCCCAATATGCAAAGTATCCGTCTCTTCAAATTTAAAACTGCCCGCTTGCAAAGGCAAATGAATCATGTAATCATCCAAATTTTTTGCAATAATAGCTGAGTTTTTATGTCGTGAGGTTGGAGGTAAAAAGGACATATTAACCGTATATCCAATACTTAATAAACTTTTTACTTGACGTTCATAACTCACATCATCAATAATAATTGCCAGTCGTGCTTTTCCCTTATGCGGTGCAACAGTGGTGCTCTTTTTGATTAACTCTTTTTTTTCATTTACTATTGGAGCAACAAGCTCTTCATCTTTTTCTTGTGGTTTTTTGTTCTGCAATGAATCATGAATATCTTGTTTAATTTTTGCCAATTTATCTTCTAAAACTTTATCTTTTTTACCATCGGTTTGAAGCATTTTTTCTTTAATATGAATATAATCTTTTTCCAACTCTTGCGTGTATTCTTCAAAATGCTGTTCCCCATCACTGATGTATTTTGACATCTTATGTTGAATAATTTCATTGTAGTGTTTGTCTTTATTTTGTGCCTGTGCTTCTGGTTTTTTTTGAGTATCACTCAAAGTAAAATACCCATATCCAATGGCTAAAACAACCATAAATACAATGGATAACAATAAATTTATTTTTGTAAAAAGTTTTTTATTTTTTATTTTTCGTGATTTTTTTGTTTTTCGCGATTTTGTAGGTTTACGTGAAGTTTTCGTTTTAGAAGTCGTTTTTTTCATAAGTTATAAAAAATAAAAGAGTTAAACTCTTTTATTTTTTCTTTGATACTTTCTAGTTGGTATCTTGGTCTACAATTTTACCAGCAGAGATCCATGGCATCATCTCTCTTAGCTTATTACCCGTTTGAGTGATAAGTTTCTCTTTATCGTTTGCTCTCTCAGCGTTCATTCTAGGGTATCCAGCTTGACCTTCAAGAATAAAGTCTTTAGCAAATCGTCCATCTTGAATCTCTGTTAAGATATCTCTCATAGCTTGTTTAGACTCAGCATTGATAACTCTTTTTCCTGAAACATAATCACCATACTCAGCAGTATTTGAAATAGAATATCTCATATCAGCAATTCCACCTTCAAACATCAAGTCAACGATTAGTTTTAATTCGTGAAGACACTCAAAATATGCAAGTTCTGGAGCATATCCAGCTTCTGTTAATGTTTCAAAACCAGCTTGAACTAAAGATGCAGCTCCACCACAAAGTACCGCTTGTTCTCCAAATAGATCCGTTTCGGTTTCATCTTTGAACGTTGTTTCAATAATAGCCGTTCGTCCACCACCAATTGCAGATGCATACGAAAGTGCTAACTCTTTAGTCGTTCCACTTGGATCTTGACCAATAGCGATTAAATCTGGAATACCACCACCTCTTACAAACTCAGATCGTACTGTATGACCTGGAGCTTTTGGAGCAATCATTGTTACATTGATATTTTTTGCAGGATTAACTCTTCCGTAGTGGATATTAAAACCGTGACCAAATGCAATAGTAGCACCATCTTTTAAGTTTGGAGCAATCTCATTGTCATAAATCTCAGCTTGATTTTCATCGGGTAATAAAATCATAACCACATCAGAACACGCTGTTGCTTCTGCTACAGTTAAAACCTCAAAGTTTTTAGCTTCTGCTTTAGCCCATGAAGAACCATTTTTTCGCAACCCAATACAAACCTCAACACCTGAATCTCTTAAGTTTTCAGCGTGTGCGTGACCTTGTGAACCAAAACCAATCATTGCTACTTTTTTTGACTTGATTAAGTCAATGTTACAATCTTTATCATAATAAACATTTAATGCCATATCTATTTCCTCTTTTATTCTAAATTTTTTTGGATTATACCCAAAGTTTGTTAAAATTTACGTTATTGAGCCAGTGTAATCCACCCACTGCCCAAAACTTTTTCACCATCATAAAAAACAGCCACCTGTCCTTTGGCCACACCGTATGCATTTTCAAGCAATTTTATTTGTGCAGTTTTCCCTTGAACAACAACATGACAAGGGATCATTGCTGAACGGTATCGTAATTTTACACCGCAAAAAAATTCCCTCTCATCAATAAACATATTCAAATTATTTATCTCAACACACTCTATGGCCAAATCCTCTTTTTTCCCAACGGTTATAGTATTATTGTGGGCATCAGAAGAGAGTACAAAATGAGGTTCATGTGCACCATGCACATAAAATCCACGCCGTTTTCCAATGGTATAGTGCATGTATCCCTTATGGTGTCCTACCTCTTTGCCTTGCTTATCCAAAGTGATTCCAGGTCGATCAATATTTGTATGCTTTTGTAAAATATCGGTGTATTCTTTTTCCACAAAACAGATCTCCTGAGAATCTTTTTGTTGCGCAATCTGCTTAAGTGCAGGTAGGGATTCACCTATTTTGCGAATCTCTTCTTTCGTGTAGGTACTCATGGGAAACATCAGTTTAGGCAATACTTTTTTATCAATTTGCCCTAAAAAATAGCTTTGATCTTTTGTTTTATCGTGCGCACAATAAATAAACTCACCATCTGTTTTAGCATAATGTCCTGTTGCTAAAAAATCTGCATTTTTAGAAATAGCATAATCGTACAATGCTCCAAACTTAATCGTTCGATTGCATTTTACACAAGGATTGGGAGTAATTCCATCAAGATATCCTTGAACAAAATAGTCGTACACCTCTTGTTCAAATTGCTTGCTTAAATCCAATACTTCATATTCTATATTTAGAAATTGAGCTACTTTTTTTCCTGCAGCAATATTTTTTTCATGATAACCATCAATAGCATTGTGCAGCTTCATGTAAACTCCTGCAACCTCATACCCTTGTTTTTGCAAAAGATACGCAGAGACACTACTATCAACTCCCCCACTTAAACCAACTACAACTTTTTGTTTTTTATCCATATCCACTCTTCATATTAAAGTAGAAATTCTATCCAAATAGTATTAATTAACCCTAAATATAAAATACTATTAGAAACTTTCCCACTCATCTGCAGAACTGTCTTCTTGAATCTTTACAGGTTTAGATGCAACAGCATTGCTTGGTTGTTTTATGCTTGGACTTGGAGGAGTAACAGTATTGTGAACCTTATTTACCACTTCTTCTGATTTTGCTTGAACACTGTCTTTACCTATAAACTCTTTCTCATTGGCACTTGATACAATCAACTTTGCGATCTCATCCGTTTGTGTTGCCACAGTATGTGTTTGTGTAGCAATAGAAGCTATCTGCTGTGTTTGTTGATCAAGTGATGTAATAGCGTCATTGATTTGTTCAATACCTAACTTTTGTTCTTTACTTGCCATCTCTACATCTGAAATAATCTCAATGGTTCGGGTAATATTTTCATTTAACCCTGCATAGCCATCAATCATTTTATCGGATATTTGTTTACCCTCATCTGCTTTAGACGTGGCATTTTCAACCAATGATTTAATCTCACTTGCAGCTTGGGCAGATCGGCTAGCTAGATTTCTCACCTCTTGAGCAACCACAGCAAACCCTTTTCCTGCTTCACCCGCAGTAGCGGCTTCAACAGCAGCATTCAGTGAGAGAATATTGGTTTGAAAAGCGATCTGATCAATCACCGTAATAGCATCATTAATCGCATTAACCTGTTCATCAATCGCATTCATGGCAGTGGTGGTTTGATGCGCTAATTTTTGCCCTTCATTTGCTGAAGCCGTAACCTTGGATGCAAATCCAGACATCTTGACCACATTTTCAGTGTTGTGTGCAATATTGCTTGTGACCTCTTCAAGCGCTGCTGCTGTTTGTTCAAGTGCTGCTGCGTTGGCATTGGCGTTGGTATTTAAAGTATCGACATTATTAAGTAAAATATCACTACTCTCATCCAAAGTTAATCCATTTTGTTTATTGTCAACCAACATATCATTAATGGTATTACGCAAACTGTTCACATCAGTAATCATATTATCAAAAACACCATCTTTTTCAATCCCATCAAGCTGCAATGTTTTGGTATAGTCCAGATTAACATACTGCTGTAAAATACCATTAATCTGCACAAATCCATTTTTTAAATTTGTCAATGCTTGATTAACCGTAGATTTTAAAGTGATCAAATGAGGATTTGAAGTATTGACCTCTATGTGTTGAGAGAACCAACCATTTGAAACCCTGTTCATCACAGTTTGGACATCTTTAATAAACAGTTCATCCTCACGAATCCCTTGCTCTATGCCATCAAGATATTCATTAATGTTATTTGCAATAATTGAAAGTTCATCATTTGATGTAATTTTGATACGTGTTGACACATCGTTGCTTTGTTTAAGGGAATAGGTATTATCCATAATTCCTTTTAACGAAAGTGAGATGTTTCGTGAGATAAACATTGAGATTCCAAACATAACAGCAATCACCAATAATGTTAATATAATCGTATTTCTAATAGTAGAACCAATTAAGTCATTGTAGTGTTTCTTTAATATTGCAACCTCTTTTTTCAACACTTCAAGTTCTTTCAATAAAACAGTTTTTACCCCTCTCCATGCCTTTAATGAACTTTTCATCTGTTCTTGCGTAAAGGGTTGTTTGCTTTGTGCTGATTGGGACATCTGATTGCTTATTGAATTAAAGGACGATATTGAGCTGCTTAGATCATTTTTAAAATCTTTAGAAAGTTTTTCATAAAAACTGTTCACTTTTTGCACACCACTGTTCATTGTTTTTATTGCTTTAGTGGAATTGATGTTTTTATCCACAACACCTTTAGCAGAGTTAAAAAGCAATCCTCCAATCATAATAGATTTCAAATAACTCGCTTGCGTTTGCACTTGATTGGTTTGTTCATAATCACTTTGTAATTTATTTAAAGACACATAACAATTTGTAAGAATGATTGCCAGTCCAACTATGACCAACATGCTGTTGGCTAAAAGTTTTGATTTAATAGTCATTTTTATCCCCTCTTTTTTTCACGTTATTTTGATTTTATCATAAAAAATATGATTCTATGATAAAATCACAACTACTCTGTTTTAATCGCAGGGTGAGAATAAAACTCAACTTATAGGGATTCACTTTTCCATCTTGTGGGCAAAATTAGCGCATCACGATGGCAATATCAATGCTATTATTGCAGCTTTTGTTTTGCAAGCATACAGCTTACTCAAGCACACAATGGAGATTTTAGCGTCGCATTATACGTAACGGCTACCATCGTACTATTTGGGGCAATTATTTTATACGGAACTAAAAACTTTCCCACTCATCAGCATCATCACTCTTAGCTGTAATTTGTGGTGCAGGTGTGGCTTTAGCCGCAGGAGGTGTTTTGGATTTTGGCTGAGAATTGGATAGATTTTGCTTAATCAGCCCTTCACGTTGCCGTTTCTCATCCCCTTTATGTTCCATGTCTAAGTTGGATTTTCGTTTCACCATCTCTTTGCCTACAAACTCTTTTTCATTCGCAGAGCTTACCACCAATTTTGCAATTGTATCGGTTTGCGTTGCGATATCATAGGTTTCAGATGCCACTGAAGCAATCTGTTGCGTTTGCTGATCTAACGCAGTAACAGCATCATTAATTTGCTCAATTCCTTGCTGTTGTTCTTTGCTGGCCATCTCAACATCACTAATAAGATTGATAGTATTGCTAATACTCTCATTTAGCCCGGTGTATCCCTCTATCATCTCATCGGATATTTTTTTACCATCATTGGCTTTGAGGGTTGCATTTTCAACTAAAGACTTAATCTCATTAGCCGCTTCTGCAGATCTTGAAGCTAGATTTCGAACCTCCTGAGCAACGACGGCAAACCCTTTTCCTGCTTCCCCTGCAGTTGCAGCTTCAACAGCGGCATTTAAAGAAAGAATGTTCGTTTGAAATGCAATTTGATCAATAATAGTGATCGACTCATTAATAGCTTTTACCTGCTCATCAATCTCTGTCATGGCGGTGGTTGTTTGACGGGCTAACTTTTGCCCTTTATCTACTGACGTTGTCACTTCTGAGGCATAGTTGGACATCTCAATCACATTTTGAGTATTGCTTATAATATTACTGGTCACCTCTTCTAGTGCAGCTGCCGTTTCTTCAAGAGCAGCAGCTGCCTCATTTGAGTTGGTATTTAATGTGTCCACATTATGAAGTAAGTGATCACTGCTTTCTTCTAACGTAAGTCCATTGGCTTTGTTTTCAACCAGCATCTCAGTAATTGCATTTCGCAGCTTATTAATATCTTTAATCAAAGTATCAAACACACCATTTTTTTCTATATTGGGCATCACCAATTCATGCATGTAATTGTAGTGTGCATACTCTTCAAGTCGCACATTCATCGCAACAAAATTTGATTTTGTTGCATTTATCATATCGTTTACACTGTTCTTAAAGTCATTCAATGTTTCATTGCTTGTTGACTTTTGGATTGTTTGGGAATACCAACCATGCTCCACTCTTCCCATCACCTCTTCAGCTTCTTGGATCAATGCAGCATCTTCATCAATAAGTTTTTTAGTTTTATTAATATTGTCATTGACCACTTTAGCCATAGCTCCAATCTCATCTTTAGAATCATCTTCAAGATGAGCTACATGTGCAGACTCTTTATTAAGATATTTAAAGAAACCAAGCAATCCCTCTTGAAAATTATTAAGAGAGTTTGTAATACTTTTTATAAGAATTAATGAAAATACAATCAATAAAATAAATACCAAAAGACTCACAATTATAACAGTAGTCACTAAAGCACGTTCATCTTTCTCCGCTTGGTGTGTTGAGTGTTCAAGCAGCTGTTCCATATGATGCAACAATGTTGTGATATTTTTATCCATTGAGCTTAACTCATGATGCAACTCTTCAAGCTCTTTTTCATAATACTCAGATTTTCCAGCTTTTAAATGCTCTTCAAACTTACTCAATGTATTTTTAAATTTTGTTTGCAACTGCTCAATCGCATCCAATTCATCTAAAAACTCTTTATATTGTTTTAGTGTTTTAGGATCATTGTTATGTGAAATCGCTGCGTTTACAAGTTTTTTGGCATCTTGAAGCGTTGCATCTGTTTCATGTTCAAGCTTAGCTATACTTTGCTCAAGGCTTTTGAACTTTTGAGATTCAATATCCTTTGAAGCAATCACCAATTCATAAGTGGTTATCTCCTCTTCTAAAATAGCTTTTTCAAGTTTGGCAATACTGGTATTTAAAGGAACTTGATATTCAGCAATCTCTTCAATTTCAGCACCAATTTTATTTAATCCTGGGATAACCGTAACCATGATTATAAGCAAACCGACCAAACCTATGATTGCAATCAATGATATTTTAGTTGATATTTTGATATTGTTTAACATAACACTTTCCTTTTATATTTTTACTAAAAGTGTACCCTAAGAATGTAGAATAAAAATGACATTTTTTGTATTAGTATAAATTGTTTAATAAAAAAATTATTTCAGTATCAAAACTACACAAAAGCGTCCTGCTTTTGTGCAGTTTTGACGATACGAAAAATATTTATTGCCATGACATTTTGTACAATAATCATCAGTATGCATATTGTTTTTATCAATACCTACTTTTTGCAGCTGCATGGTGCACATCGCTTGCAAATCCAAATGATTATTTTGTACAAACTTTTTCCCAAAACTTTTAACAGCAATAGCAGCCAAGGAATCATTGACTTCATAACAGCATTGTTGAATACTTGGCCCTATGTACACTTGAATATCATTAGCCTTTGAGTCAAACTCCTCCATCATTGTGTGCACTGTTTTTTGAGCAATATTAAGAAACACACCATTTCTTCCAGCATGAGCAACAGCTATAACTTTCTTAACAGCATCATAAAACATCAACGGGATACAGTCCGCTACCATCACCATCAAGGGCAAATTAGGTGTATTGCTCACCATTGCATCGCATTGTTTTTGCACTTTAGAAGAGTGCTCATTTACCACATGAACAGTGGATGAATGGATCTGCTCCATGTAGATTAGATCATCATTATTGTATTGATGCTGACCTGCCAATTTTTGTCGATTTTGAATCACGTTTTTAGGATCGTCGGGCACATGAAAAGCGATGTTTCCATCCTCTTTTGTTGAGATAAAAGCCAACACCTTTTCATCAAATATCACCGTACATACTCCAAAGGGATCGTTACACTGTCTCGTTCATGCCAGCAAGGATGGGGTATGACTAATTTGTTGGTATTAATTTTTGCATCATCAAAAAAAAGAATATCTATATCCAGTGTTCGCGGTGCATCTTTAAAACTACGCTTTCGACCGTACCGATTCTCATAATGCGCAAAAGCTTTCAGTGATTCAAAAGCACTTAAATCTGTTTTTAGCACCATCACAGCATTGATAAAATCATCTTGATCAAGATATCCAAAAGGTGGATTTTTTAACAATGGAGAACTTTTAAGTATTGCAAATCGTGCATCACTTAACAAAGCCAAAAAGAGTTTATCAAAACGTTTTTTCACATTGCCTATATTTCCTCCAATACCAATAATCACCGTGTGACTCTTAGTACTTTGAAAAGAGTTTACATAGGGAAAATGATGCTTAAAATACAATGTTAAATCAACACTAAGTTCTCTTCTCACAGAATCACTGCTTTGCCATTTTGCATCACTACCGTATCTTCTATACGTACACCAAATTCATCAGGTAAATAGATACCTGGTTCTATTGTAAAGACCATATTATTTTCAATAATCACATCACTTTTAGAATTAATATTAGGATATTCATGGATATCCAACCCGACACCATGCCCCGTACTGTGCACAAAGTATTTCCCGTATCCTGCTTTATCAATGATATCTCGTGTTAATGCATCTATTTGAGAAGCCTTCATACCTTCTCGTGCTTTTTTAATTGCATGATGCTGAGCCTTAAGAACAATATCGTAGATTTTTTGATGTTTTTTTCTTTTAAAACTCTGCTCGCGTTCAAAATGAAAATCATCATTTACAACAGAGGTGCACGTGCGATCACTGCAATAGCGCTGATATTTAATACCCGCATCCACCAACAATAAATCATCCGTACCCAATTGTACTTGCCCAGGCAAGGCATGCGGTTTGGCTGCATTGGCATTGATAGCCACAATAGGATCAAAACTCAAATCAAATTCACCCTCATTACTCATGTACTGTTTGGCTTTAAAGTGCAAATATTGTTCTGTTTTACCCAATCCATCCTTTGCAATAAATTGCGCCAATGAATCAAAACCATCACGTCCAAATTGTGCAGCAATAGCTAATAAATTAATCTCCTTATCTGTTTTAATCATTCTTTTGAGCTTAGAAAAATGTGCTTTAGGAACAAATTTAGTCGATGATGAATGAATCAAACTGTTGTATTGTGCTACATTAAAATCATACGGATCGTAAATGATCTTTTTTAATCTATTTTTTTTAATACGTTGACGCACTGTTTTAATCAAATCATTCGATTGAATTACGTGAATATTTTTTCTTACTTCTTGCTTGGCTTCAATTGTATAACGAGCATCCGTAATAAAAAACTTCTCACTTCCGCAACACAACAACATTACATTATCACAAGAAAATCCTGCTTCAAAATAGACTGCATTTTCATTTTTTAATATATAATTTTTCATCATTTCTCATTTCATTAAATTATAAATAGTTTAATATATTTTAGGATACAATCTTATCTAAAATTAAAATAAACAAAGGTAAATAATGAAAATAGCAGTAATCCAAGGTCCAAATATCAATATGTTAGGTTTAAGAGAGCAACACATCTACGGACCAATGAGCATGGAACAAATTCATGAACAAATGACAGCAACAGCATCGCAAAACAATATTGAATTGGAATTCTTCCAAAGTAACCTTGAGGGTGAAATAATTGATAAGATTCAAGAATGTTTAGGTACCGTTGATGGTCTTATCATAAATCCTGCAGCGTATTCTCATACATCAATCGCTATTCGAGATGCACTAGCAGCAGTAGCACTTCCAACAGTAGAAGTACACGTTTCAAACATCTATAAAAGAGAAGAGTTTAGACAAAAATCGATCACCGCTGCCGCATCAACGGGTGTTATTTCTGGGTTTGGTCCATTTGGATACCACTTAGGTTTGATTGCCTTAACGCAAGTATTAAATGAAGTAAATGCAATGAAACAAGCACAAGAAGAGCAACAAACTCCAACTGCACAATAGTTTATGAAACTTCTGAGCGCCTCTTGGGTAATCACCTGCGATGAAAACAACACCATTATCAAAAATGGTGGTGTTGTTTTTGACCAATCCATCATTGATGTTGGAAACATTGATTATCTAAGAGAAAAATACCCCAATCTGTCCATCCCTCCAACACCAAAAAATTCTGTTTTAATACCCGGTCTAATCAATCCTCATGTGCATCTGGAGTTTTCTGCCAATACAACAACACTTCAATACGGAAATTTTAATCAATGGCTTGATAGTGTGATTGAACATCGTGAAGAGCTAATTGAACAAGCCACCACCGAACTTATGAGTGAGAAACTCAATCAAATGATACAAACAGGTACCACGACAATTGGTGCCATTAGCTCGTATGGGTTTGATTTGGATGCCTGTGCTCAAAGTCCAATGAATACCGTTTATTTCACTGAAGCCATAGGTTCTAAAGCAGATATGATAGATACCCTGTTTGTTGATTTTAAAGCCAAACTCGGTAGTGCACAAGCAAGGAGCAAGCATAATTTTATCCCTGCAGTGGCCATCCATTCCCCATACAGTGTGCACCCTTTTCT
Source organism: Campylobacterota bacterium (assembly GCA_034658775.1). Lineage (GTDB taxonomy): Bacteria > Campylobacterota > Campylobacteria > Campylobacterales > Arcobacteraceae > JAYEFX01. The sequence goes on along the minus strand of JAYEFX010000004.1, from coordinate 1,258 downwards.
TATTCGTGAAATTTTAAACATTGCAAAAGATCAAAATATGCCAGTGAGTGCCCATTTTTTAGAATCTTTTGCTGAGAAGCAGTGGCTTAATGAACATTGTGGAGAGTTTGCAGCATTTTTTAATAACTTCTTAAATCAAACACGTTCATTGTGCGAACCTTTTGAATTTTTACAGCTGTTCAAAGGGGTGCAAAATCTTAGTTTTACCCACTGTGTTCAAGCAAACGAAGAGGAACTTTCCCAAATTAAACAGCTTAACGCAACAATTATTCACTGTCCTGTTTCCAATCGCTTGCTTACAAATACCATGCTTGATCTTAATAAGCTCAACGATATAAATTTAGCCATTGGTACGGATGGTCTTAGTTCAAACATCTCTTTAAATTTATTTGATGAACTGCGTCATGCTTTACTTATGCACAGCAATCAAGAGTTAAACCTTTTAGCACAAAAACTCTTACAAGGAGCAACCACAGGAGGGGCCAAAGCATTGGGACTTACAAAAAAAGGGACACTCAAAAATGATTTTGATGCAGATATTGTACATCTGCAATTGCCCAACAGTGTAGAAGAGGAAAAAAACCTTATCGCACAACTGCTTTTGCATCCGCAAAACATACTCAATACATACATCAAAGGAGAGGCATGTTAAATTTTTTTAAAACTCTATTTTCACCCATTACAGGCACACTAAATTTTATACAAACCTATTTTAAATCGATAGTCTTTATCACTATTTTAATCATAATCTATGGTGATAGCGATACCCAAAATTTAAAAGTAGCCAACTTGCAAAAAATCAATCTTGTGGGTCCTATTATGGGAAGTGATAAAATCATTGAACAAATCACCAAAGCAAAAAATGATAAAAATATCAAAGGGGTACTGCTAAATGTAAACTCTCCAGGAGGTGCCGTAGCTCCTTCCGTTGAGATCGCTTATGCTATAAAAGAACTCAAAGAGGTCAAACCAGTGATTGCCTATGCTAGTGGCACGATGGCTAGTGGAAGCTACTATGCTTCAATTTGGGCCAATCAGATTATCGCCAATCCTGGTAGTATGGTGGGTTCTATTGGGGTAATATTTCAAAGTGCGAATATTGAAGAGTTGATGAAAACCATTGGCATAAAATCACAAACCATCAAAGCGGGTCGATATAAAGAATCTGGAACGCCAACCAGACAATGGACTCAAGAGGAAAGAGATGAGCTCAATTCAGTGATACAAGACACCTACGATACCTTTATCACCGATGTCG
>JAYEFX010000003.1:0-4183 GCA_034658775.1 Campylobacterota bacterium | reverse complement strand
CAAAAATATATGGTAGTGAAGATGATGATTTAGCTACCAAACAAGTTTTATTAAAAATGCTAAAAACATTGAAAAATTCTCCATTTAAAAATATAAGTAAAGCATCTTTAAAAACGACTAATATAAATATATTTGAGATATTTATAGTTATGTTTTTAGAAGAGCTATCGGAACTTATAAAAAAAGGGATAAAATCAGATTATTTATCTAAAGAGGAAAATTTATATTTTCTAAAAGGTAAAATTAAATTAAACTCTCATCTAAAACAAAACTTATTACACAAAGAAAAGTTTTTTGTAGAGTTTGATGAATACTCATCAAATAGAGTTGAAAATAAACTTATTAAAACTACATTAGAAAAACTATACAAAGTATCTAAGTCATTAAATAATAAACAAAGATTAAGAGAGTTTATATTTGTTTTTGATGATGTTGGTATCTCAACAAATATAAAAAATGATTTTAAACAATGCAAAATAGACAAATCAATGGTACATTATGAAGAGATTTTAAATTGGTGTAAAATATTTCTTAATAATGAAAGTTTTTGTCCATATAAAGGTGATGATATAGCTCATGCACTTTTATTTGATATGAATTTATTATTTGAATCATATGTCGCTTATTATCTCAAAAAACAATATAAAGATAGAGAAGTTAAAACACAAGATACAAAATATAAATTAATAGAATCACCCAACTTATTTCAACTAAAACCAGATATTGTAATTGATGATAATATTGTTTTAGATACCAAATGGAAGTTAATAAACAGTAATGAAAAGAAACTTGGATTATCACAGTCAGATTTATACCAAATGTATGCTTATGGTAAAAAGTATGATTCAAGTGATGTATATTTGATATATCCAAAATCTGAAAAATTTACATCATCTATTGATACTCCATTTAAATATGATGATAGTTTAAATTTACGTATATTATGTTTTGACTGTTTGAATATAAAAAATAATGAATTTAATATCAGGTAAAAAATCTTACAAAATGACATACTTTTTAATAAAACAAATTTTAAATGTTATGATACTAAAAAGTATCAAGGATAGATAATATGCATGTTATCTAATAGTACAAAATGCAGATCCCTCTAAGCCAATAGTAGCAAATGGACAAACATTAATACTGCATTAACAAAGATGTTCTATACTTTCACTATATAAAATAAAGGATTGAAAATGAAAAGTTTAGCGAAAAGTTTGATGGTATTTGGAATCTTAAGCAGTGTTGCTTTTGCAGCCCCAACTGCGCAAGAAAAGTTTAACATGGCAGATGTGAACAATGATGGAATCATCACGAGTGAAGAGTTTTACAATGATCAAGCCAAAAAAATGGAAAAAAAGATGAAAGAGGGGAAAGCTTTAAAAGGGGTCTCAACAGCTCCGCATTTTGATCAAGTGGATAAAAATGCTGATCAAAAAATAACTTTTGAAGAGTATGATGTATTTCATACTGCTCGACAAAAGCAGATGGAAAAAATCAAAAATGAGATGCCTTCAACCAATTCAAAAGGTTTTGTATTGTTTCAATCGTACGACAAAGATGGCAATGGATGCATCGATAAAAATGAGTTTAGAGATCTGTATAAAAGCATGAAATAAAAAGGATAAACGATGAAATATTTATTAAGTTTCTTATTGATGGTGGGTGTTGCTTGGGCCAATGATGATATTTTAATGCAAATTGATAAAAACCTTCAACCAGGAAGCTCAGAAAGCTATAAAAAGCTGGTCAATATTGAACCCGATGGGAGTAAAAAAGAGTTTTTACTTTATCAAGCTAAAACAGGATCAGATAAGATGGTGTCCATGTTTTTAAAACCTGAAACAGAAAAAGGGAGAAACACCTTACGTTTGGGTGAGAATATGTGGTTATACATGCCTGATGTTGGTCGTCCAATTCGAATCACTTCGATGCAAAGTGTTGTTGGCGGTGTGTTTAACAATTCCGACATCATGCGATTGGATTTTTCAAGTGAATACGATTTGGTTAAAAACGAAGATAAAGGGGAACAGATCCTTTTAGAACTCAAAGCCAAAAACGATACGGTTGCTTATGATCGATTGGTGATGAGTGTCGATAAAAAAGCATTGGTACCTATTGAAGTTCAGTGTTACAGCTCAACGGAAATGTTAATCAAAACATTGTATTATAAAGATATAAAAGATTTTGGAAATGGGATAGTACGACCTGCCGTGATTGAAACGGTAAGCCCTTTTTACAAAGATTATAAATCGATCATGGTGTACGGAAAGATTACACCCAAAGAGTTTTCAGCTGAGGCTTTTACGCTTGAGAATATCGGAAACGTGGAAAACTTACGACGATGAAAAAACTGCTTTTATGTTTGCCTTTGATCACTGTTTTGTATGCTGATGATTATTCATTTGATATGGATGAGATCGAGGTTAAATCGTATCAGTACAGTGGTTATCTAAAGGCAGAGCATAAAAAACAAAATCTAAAAAATGATACTTCACGTGATGCTTTATTTGGTGAGGCATTTTTGGATTTTGACTACTTTAAAGATAACTTTACATTGAGTTCCCAAACATCGGCAAGCATGAATAATATTGATGGTACCAAGCAGACAAATCTGATTTTAAATGAGCTTTATGGGGAATATAAATATACTTCAAATCACTCATGGACTTTAGGTAAACACTCTTTAAAATGGGGTAAAGGGTATTTTTTTAATCCAGTAGCCTTTTTGGATCGAAAAAAAGATGTCAATGATCCGGAATCTTCACGTGAGGGGTATATCTTAGGAAAGTATACGTTTAATAAAGTGTATCAAGGTGCTGTTCAAAATTTTGCATTGGATCTTGTGGTGATGCCCACCAGTTTTCATACCAATGATGATTTTTACAATCAAAGCAGTACGAATGTTGCTTTAAAAACCTATTTTTTAGTCAATGACATCGATATTGATTTTATCTATGTGCACAACAATCAGCTTCAAGACAGGTGGGGAGTTGATTTTTCAGCCAATCTTCAAACCAACATTGAAATTCATGGGGAATTTGCTAAACAAAAGCATGGTGAAAAATCAGCCTTATTGGGTTTAAAATATTTAACTACCAATGATTTGACCATCACTTCTGAACTGTTTTATCAAAGTGAACAATTGGATCAAACGCAATCGTTTTGGGACAATAAATATTTTATGAATAAGTTTTCTCAAAAAGAGCCTTTGGGTATTGTGTATTGCAGTGCTTATTATAAAAACTCTTTAAACCTAAAAGATCATTCTTACAGTAATACTCTTGGTGTAAACTATGGATTTAAAAACAATATTGATCTGGATCTTTCATACAATTTCACGCATGGAGACAATCAAAGTGAATTTGGATCAAAGATGGTTGAAGATTTTTTATGGACTCAGTTAAGTTGGCACTTTTAAGCGCCAACTAATTTTGTTTTTCTACAATCTAAAAAATTAAAAACATTATGCATTAAGAGATTTTTAGCCTTAAAAGAGATATACTTATTTACTTTTATAAAAGGGTGGTATGAATGCCAAAATGGATACGTATAAGTGTTGGATTTGTTTTGTTTTACAGTGTATTATTTATCACTGCATATGAGGGGGTCACCAGTGTCCTTTCAAGATAACTTTAACAGTGCCTCGCGTTACAGCCCCAATGCCCAAAAATCAAAACTGCAACAATTTTCTCCAATTTTTACAGGAGTATTATTTTTGCTCGTGGGGGTTAAATACCTCTCTTTTAGTATTAAAGCTTTAGGGCAAGGGGAAAGCTTTTATTTTATTGTTTCATTAGTGATTTTTGCAAGTTTTATCACCTCTTTTGTGCTATTGCGCAAAGGGGTTGCTCTTGAAAAATTATACAATGCTTCAAAATATTCTCACGCTCCGTCTTTACCTTTAAAAACGATAGCTGGAGGGTTACTGTGTACAGTATCTGCAACCTCTGCGTATCTTGGAGGGTATTCATTTATTGCCTCTGTTACGCTTGGGTTGGCGATGTTTCTTGGGTGGTATTTATATTATGGTTTTGATCCAAGAGAGGATAAAATAGAGGGTTATGATAGCACACAATCTGCACAACGTATTATGAAATTGTTAATTCAAGCCAATGAAGATATTGAATTGATCAAGCACAGTGCAAAGAGTTGTCAGTCAAATTCAATTCAAACAGCTATG
>JAYEFX010000002.1:0-4206 GCA_034658775.1 Campylobacterota bacterium | reverse complement strand
ACAAAGTATTGCCCATGCTTCCTGTTAGCCTTAGCAATAACTTGTGTTCACTCAAGCCTGATGTTGAGCGTTTAGCTTACGTATATGAATTGCACATTGATACTAAAAATTATGGCATAAAAAAAAGCAAACTCTATGAAGCCACCATTCAATCGCAAAAAAAATTCACCTACGGTAGAATTGATCGAGTTTTGGATGATCATCTGGATACCTTTACTCAAGATGAAAAAAAGATCTTTGATTCCATCATCGCTTTGTATAAAATCACCCAAAAGATACGGAAAAAAAGATTGCTTAAAGGGTATGATTTTAGAACTCAAGAAAATCGCTTACGATTGGATAAAAACCAAGAGCTTCAATCCATTGATATTGAAACCTCATCGCCCTCTCATCAACTGGTTGAAGAGTGCATGCTTTTAGCCAATATACAAGCCAGTCATGACCTAGGGGAGATGGGTATTTTTAGAATTCATGAAGAACCAAGTTTACAAAAACTCGATAAATTGATTGAAGATGTTGCAAGTTTAGGACTAAAAGTAAAACGTCTTAATGATGTGCACAGCACCATCATCTCATTACAAGATAAAGCAGACAATGCTTTGCTTCGTGATGAGGTGGATAAATTGATCATTCAAACGCAACAACTCGCCGTTTACAGTTCAAAAAATCTTGGGCATTTTGGTTTGGGGTTTGAAGGGTACAGTCACTTTACCTCTCCCATACGAAGATATGCGGATCTGGTTTTACACCGTATGTTAAAAACAAAAAAATTACCTAAAGATCTGGATGACGTATGTCAAAATATCTCAACCGTTGCACGAACTGTAGATACAATGGTGTGGGATTTAGAAGATCGAAAATACGCACGATGGGCGGCCAAGCATCTTGATCAACCTCTCATAGCAAAAGTTGTCGATATTGATAGAGGCATTGTCAAAGTGGATCAAAATATGGTAGGTCTCAAAGCAACATTGGATAATTACAATGGTGAAAAACTTTTTTCAACAGTGCGTATTAAAATAAAATCAAGTGATATTATTCACAAAAGCATCATTGCAACTATTGTAGGCTAAAATACGTTTATGTATAGAAATGAATTTGACAATCTTTTACGCCAAGGTAATACTTTTGATGCGTACATGTTTTATGGGCAATCCAGCTATTTAGTAGAGAAATATACGCAAATTGTTAGCTCTAAGCTTTGTGTTGACGAGCCTGCAATGAAACTTTATTTTGATGAATTTGATCTCAAACAAGCGTACAATCTTTTATCTCAATCCTCTTTATTTAGTGCTAACAATACTTTAATTGTCAAACTCGATAAACCTTTAAATAAAAAAGACACTACTACGCTCATTGAAGCATGCAACCTTAATGATGCCAGTACGGTAATCTTTTCATGCACAGGAGATGCGGATTTTAGAACCATGGATAAATATTTTGGCAACAAAACCAAATCGGTGGCCATACGGATGTTTTCACCCTACCCCAATGAAGCATTGAAGTTTATTCAAGATGAAGCCAAAGCATTAAATATTCAATACGATATTGCTGCTTTACAACATCTGTACATGATGCACAAAGAGGATCTGTCTTTGTGCATTAACGATCTTAAAAAACTCTCCATTTTAGATGATAAGATAACTTCAGGAGATGTAGACACACACTGTTTTGGATTTACTTCCATCTCTTTAGATGATTTTATTTTCAATCTTCTAAGTGCTCAAAATATCGATAAAGACATCAGGCATCTGCTTGAATCAGGTACCAATGAGATCTATTTAATCAATCAAATAACTTCCTACATCCAACAACTTTTTATGATCAATGCCTATGCTCGAACCATTGGACAACCCAATGCAAAAGAGATACTAGGGTATTCTCCACCCAAACCAATATGGGAGAAAAAAGCACGACTTGCAATCTCCATCAAACCACAAAAATATCTTGAGATGCTAAGATTTATATTGGATTTAGAACTCGAACTTAAAAGCTCTAAAATAGACCAACCCAAAACATACATCCAAGCAATGTTAAGAAAGTTTTCAGTTCACTTTAGATAAAATCACAAGCTTTAAAACCCCTTGCGAATACTTTTAATTAAGTATTGGCGAAATCTATAAGGAGATATTTATAATGGCAATCAAACATTATGAGACGATGTTTATCGTTAAGCCTACGTTAACTGAAGAAGAGTTACAGGCACAAATCGCGTTAGTGAAAACTAACATTGAAAAAAATGGTGGTGAAATTTCATCTGTTGATGATATGGGAACACGACAATTAGCATATGAAATTCAAAAGAACAAAAGAGGTTACTACTACGTAATCTATTTTACAGCACCAGCTGATTCAATCTTAGAGTTGGAAAGAAATTATCGAATCAATGAAAATATTATTCGATTTATCTTTATCAAATATGATTCAAAAAAAGATATTGCATCTTGGACTAAGATGAGTACAGAGGCAGCAAAAAAAGCTAACGCTTAATTTTTTGCATAAAAACCAAAAGGACCCCCTATGTATAACCGCGTAATAATGATCGGAAATTTAACAAGAGACATTGAACTTAGATATTTACCAAGTGGAAGTGCGATTGCAAAATCTTCTATTGCCACAAGTCACAAATACAAAACACAAACAGGAGAACAAAAAGAAGAAGTTTGTTTTCTTGAATTTTCTGTATTTGGGAAAAGTGGTGAAATTCTAAATCAGTACGTTAGAAAAGGATCAAAGGTTTTACTTGAAGGTCGATTGGTTTATGAACAATGGACTGCACAAGATGGAAGCAACCGAAATCGACACTCTTTACGAGTAGAAAGTTTCAAGTTTCTTGATTCTAAAGGTGATAACGCCGGTGGGAATCAAGGTGGATACAATCAAAACGATTATAACCAGCCTCCTGCACAACAGCAGTCTAACAATCAAGCGCCTTATGGACAACAACAAGGTGGTATGAACAATACTCAGGTACAACAACCTGAATATAAAGTACCAGAAATCGACATCAATGAAGATGAAATTCCATTCTAGGAGATAAACATGGCTGAACAAAGAAGAAAATACGGAAGAAAATACTGTAGATATACAGAGATGAAAGTTGACTATGTTGACTATAAAAGTTTAGATTTACTAAAAATGTCTTTAAGTGAAAGAGGTAAAATTATGCCTCGAAGACTTACAGGTAACTCTAAAAACATGCAAGAACAAGTAGAAATGTCAATCAAAAGAGCACGACACATGGCACTTATTCCATATAAAGTAGATTCTCAAGCAATCGTTGCACCTGCATACGTATAGTCTTTAGACTCTAATTTTTAAAAAGCCTCTAGGTTTTTCCTAGAGGCTTTTTTTATGCCTAAATCCCATCTGTCTTTAAACAAAATAAATGTACAATAATGCTTATCTAATTTAAGGACACCAATGAGATTACTTTTACTGTACTTTTTTTTATTTTCAACACTTTTTGCACAAATAAATTTTAAAGAAACTCGATTTATGGCTGCACTTGAAATAGACAGACAACTGTTTGGACATCTGAAATTTGACGATTCAAAAATGATTGTCACCTATACCAAACCCAATCAACAAATCATCACCTACCACAATGAAAAAATTACTATTTTACAAGATGAAGAGCTCAAAACCTACACTTTTGAACAATACCCTCAAGCTCAATACATGGGTTTAATTTTAAAAGCAATTATTCAAGACAATTACCTAAGCTTAGAGGAACTGTTTACACATAAGGTTCAAGATGCAAGCATTGAGTTGGATGCCAAACCAGTGATCAGTTCTATAATGGATTCCATAGTGATCTATAAAAAAGATCCTAAGAGCGTGAAAAGAATAATAATAAAGTTGACCAATAAGGACACAATTAACATTGAAATCATTGATTAAATATTCAAATTTTTTTATCTTTTCATTTGTTCTTGTTCTATTTTTTATTGTTCAACCGCATAAAAAATTCTCATCACAACTGTCTGCCATGCTTACTGGTGAAGATAAAAAGATATATCAATTATCTGAAAAATTCTCTTACGTCAAAACATTTTTAGTTGCAGTCGAAGGGTTTGGAAAAAAAGACTTAGAAAAACTCAATACCATAAAAAAAGAGCTCATTGCACATGATGAAATTGTTGTAAACAATAATCTAAATAACAAAATATTTCAAAAATACAAACAAACCTATCAATACTACCT
>JAYEFX010000001.1:0-4211 GCA_034658775.1 Campylobacterota bacterium | reverse complement strand
GGCCAAAAAGAGTTCATCTTCAGGTTTTGCAAAGTGATCCATTCCCACCATTTTATAACCATTGGATGTAAACGTATCAATAGTGTCTTTTAAAATTTCTAATCGTTGAGACGGCGGCGCAAAAGTATCTTCATCAAATTTACGCATTGTTTTTTTCATCCAAGGCACATGGGCATAATTAAACACTGCCAATCGATCAGGATCAAGGGTGAGTACTTTTTCCAATGTTTGGTGAAATGATTCTAGGGTTTGATGAGGAAGTCCATAAATAAGATCAATATTAATAGAATTTATTCCTGCGTCACGAGCAATTTGCATCACATTTTTGGTCATCTCATAGGGTTGAATTCGATGAATTGTTTTTTGTACTTGTTCATCAAGATCTTGTACTCCAAAGCTGATACGATTAGCACCAGCAGCTTTTAGAACATCCATGTGTCCTTTGTTGAAAAATCGAGGATCAACTTCACAGCTTACCTCAGCATCAGAAGCAAAGTTTGGAAAAGTTTCTTTAATCATGTTAATAACTTCTTCAAGTTGCTCTGGTTCTAAAAAGGTAGGTGTTCCTCCACCAAAATGCATCTGTGTTACGATTCTTGAGGTATCAATGTATTTTTTCAATAATTCAAGTTCTTTTTTCAAATATGTAATGTATCGAACTTTTTTATCCTCTTTTGACGTAAATATTACATTACAACCACAAAAATAACAAGCACTTCGACAAAAGGGTATATGTATATATAAAGACAATGCACGACTTGAATCTTGAGTTTGATATTTTTCAATTACATCAACAGCTTTAAACGTATCTGAAAACTCTGGTGCAGTGGGATAGCTTGTGTATCGAGGTCCGGGTTTGCTGTATTTTTCAAATTTACTAAAATCAATCATCTTTGTTCCTGTCTAAATATACCATTATGGCTTTTTGTGCGTGTAAACGATTTTGTGCTTCACTAAATATTACATCGGCATGTTTTTCAAATATCTCTTGGCTTACCTCATAATCTCTGTATGCGGGTAAGCAGTGTAAAAATATTGCTTTGGAATCAGCTAAACTCATCAAATTGTGATCTACTATGTAGCCATCAAAATCTTTCATTCGTTGCTCTTTTTCATCCTCTTGACCCATGGAAACCCATGTGTCTGTAGTCACAACCGTAGCATCTTTAACGGCTACTTTTGGATCGTTTCCTATGCTTATTCGACAGCCACTTTCATTGGCTATCTCAAAAGCTTCTTCAAGAATATCTGGATCAACCTCATACCCTTTTGGTGTAGCTATTCGTAAATCAAAACCAAGTTTTGCTGCAAGCATCATCCATGAATGAGTCATATTGTTTCCATCACCCACATACGCTGCAACTAAATTGTCTTGAAGATTGTTTTCAACAATGGTTAAATAATCTGCCATAAGCTGCACAGGATGATATTTATCTGTTAGTCCATTGATTACGGGTACGGTAGAATAGGATGCAAACTCTTCAAGTTCTTTTTGTGAGTCATTTCGTATCATAATCATATCTACCATAGAACTAATTACTCTAGAGGTGTCTTTTATTGGTTCACCACGTCCTAATTGAATATCGTTTGAACTTAAAAATAGTCCAACACCACCTAATTGATAAATACCTGTTTCAAAACTAACTCGCGTACGTGTACTGCTTTTCTCAAAGATCATTCCCAGTGTTTGTTTGGGCATGTATTCTTTAAATACTTTAGATTTAGTCTCTTTTTTAATTTGTACAGCTAAGTCAATTATTTCTAAAATTTCCTCTTTAGAATAATCTTTTAGCGTTAAAAAATGTTTCATAGTTTAAACCTTATTTTAAAAAGCTTTTATTATATCAAAAACTCTTTTAATTCATGTGTTTATTTTTTATTTAAAAGTTCACAAGCTTCTTTTGCATGATAGGTGATGATTATATCAGCTCCAGCTCTTTTCATCGAAAGCAGTTTTTCCATCATAACTCTATCGTAGTCAATTAGATTGTTTGCCCCTGCAATTTTAAGCATGGCATATTCACCACTTACGTTGTATGCCGCTAATGGAAGATTGCTGTTGTTTCGTATATCTCGAATCACATCTAAAAAGCTAAGTGCTGGCTTTACCATAAGTATATCTGCCCCTTGCCGCTCATCTTCAAGAGATTCTTCAATCGCTTCAAGTCGATTAGCAGGATCCATTTGATACGTGCGTCTGTCACCAAAAGTTGGTGTTGATTCAGCAACATCTCTAAATGGTCCATAAAATGCTGAAGCAAACTTGGTGCTGTAACTCATGATGGGTAAATTTTCAAAGCCATTTTCATCTAAAGTGGTTCTTAGTACTTGAATTATCCCATCCATCATTCCACTTGGTGCAATCATGTCTACACCAGCACGAGCATGAACAAGAGCTTGTTGCGCTGATATCTCAAGTGTTGCATCGTTGTCAACCGTTTGCGTCACTGGATCTAAAATCCCACAATGACCATGATCGGTGTATTCACAAAAACATAAATCTGTTGTAATAAACATTTTTGGATACTCTTTCTTAATGGCTTCAATGGTTCGTGCAATAATACTGTGATCACATAAACATTCACTCCCTACGGAATCTTTTGTATCGGGAATTGCAAATAATAAAATTGAATTTAATCCTAAATCATTTAAAACTTTACACTCTTTAACGATCTCATCAATGCTCATCTGGAAAACACCAGGCATACTGCTTACCTCTTTTTTTATTCCGCTGCCTTCTTTTACAAAAAGTGGGTACATAAAGTCGTTTGGAGTCAACACAGTTTCTTGCACTATGTTTCTTAACGTTTCATTAATTCTTAGTCTTCTAAATCTTTTAAACATATTATTTGCCTTTTTTAGATATTATACGCGACATATTAACGAATTAGGGTTTAAATATTTATGAATATTAAAATATCTCAAATTGCCAATCTCCCAACGACGCATGGTGATTTTCTTATACAGTCATTTAAAGAGCATTCAAAAGAGCATCTGGTCATCTTTTCTAAAAATCTTGATGCATCAACAAATGTCAATGTACGTATCCACTCTGAATGCCTCACAGGAGATGCTATTGGTTCGATTAAATGCGATTGTCAAGCGCAATTAAATTTTGCCTTAGACTACGTAAATGAGCACACGGGCATGGTAATCTATCTGCGTCAAGAGGGTCGAAATATTGGATTGCTCAACAAGGTAAATGCTTACGCTTTGCAAGACAAGGGTCTGGATACAGTTGCTGCAAATCATCAATTGGGTTTTTCTGCAGATGAGCGTAGCTATGAAATTGTGGAAACAATTTTAAATCATTTTAAAATAAAAAAAATTAATCTACTGACAAACAATCCAGAAAAAATGGACAGCTTGAAGAATATCGCAATAGAAAATAGAATACCAATCGAAGTAGGGCAGAACCCTAAAAACAGTGAATATCTACGCATTAAAAAAGAAAAGATGGGGCATCTGTTTGAATAATTTAAAAAATACCCTTAAAAATGCACACTTAGATTTTGATGAGTTGTTTTATGAAAATTGTGAAAAATATAGTGCATCACTTAAGCAGTGGAACCGTACGCATAATTTAACGGGTGCTTGCGAAGATGCCGATATTGAAAAAAATATAATAGATTCTGTATATCCCTTGACTTTTATCTCTACCCCTTCACGGTTGGTTGATATTGGTACGGGTGCAGGGTATCCAGGACTTATCTTAGCAATGGCCATGAGAGATACCTATTGCATACTTGTTGAACCTCGTGCGAAAAGAGTGGCATTTTTAAATTATGTTAAAAACTTACTTAAACTGGACAATGTTGAGATTGTGCAAGATCGTATTGAAAATATTGATCTGGATAAGATTGACTTAATAACTTCACGAGCGGTAAGCAATACAAAATTTTTGATGGAACTGACCCAGCATATTCATAGCAAATCAACACAATATTTATTTTACAAAGGGAGTCTTTTGGCCAATGAACTTGAAGACTTAAAAATTAAACATGAAGATTATGATGTTGTCAATGTTGATGAAAGAAATTATTTATACATAAAAAAGGGATCCCATGATATTTAAAATATTAGCACTATTGGCTGTTTTATTTTTAGTTTATATTATATTTTTTAAAAAAAATAGAGAAAATATTAATTCAACTAAAAAAAATGATGATGTTTTAGAAGACATAATGGAAGAGTGTCCAACCTGTGGCACT